>JBDHUU010000019.1:0-11135 GCA_039809285.1 Candidatus Levyibacteriota bacterium | reverse complement strand
ATGAACTATTAAGCCAAGCTGACGAAATTAGACAGGATGAGAAGGAATCAGTGAGACGTGTTGTTTATAATGGGTTAGCCCAAATTTTGGGAGAGCATGTAGTAATGGCGGCTTAATAAAATACCAAATCTTTATGCTTTGATATGTATCCCAAGAGCCCTCCGATAATACGCGTTCTCATCAATACGAACATTTCCTCCCCTGTTAGTTAATTTTGAAAGATATCCTCTATACATGGTTGTTGCGATGTATTGCAGCTCCTCAGGAGTATGATCCATAAATGACTCAGCTATCATGAAGTCGTCTTTTACGATTCCTTCAACCTCAGCAGGTGTCACTGGTGTTTTAGGCCCTTTTTCACGGACAGCATGAATGTTATTTGCCTTTGTGGCTAGGTGGTCTAAGCGCTCCTTATCGTTGGCCAGGCAGAGGCCTAATACTTCAGGGTCTGTCACCCCCATTTCCTGAGAGTAAAGAGCAATAAGTGCTGCTTGTGCAGTTATACTCCCAGGAGCGCTCATACTTGACCTTACAAAGAGATTCATGGCAGTTTTGCTAAAATCTTCTCTCTTTTCTTTGCTGAGAGCTAAATACCTATCATTTGGAGAAAGCTCAGGAGTAAATTTAGCTAGAAGTCTTTCAAACATAAAAAAATTATAGTATATTTCTCATCCCAGTCAACGTAAAGCCACTAATCGTGGTTGATTCTGCATCCTACTTGATGTATAACTTTGGTATGAAAGTAAGTAATCCTGTTATTAAAGACCTTCTCAGACATTATCGTCAGATATCTCTTCTCTCAAAAACAAAAGCGGTCCTTGATTGGGATTTAAATGTGAATTTGCCATCAAAAGCAGCTGAAGGGAGATCTCATCAGACCGCACATTTAGCAGAGCTTATCACCGATTTATGGCTAGATGAGAAGTTTCGCAATCAACTGGATAAGGCAAGTCTTCTTCCCAGTAAAATCTCTAAAGAAGAACAGGCAATAGTTCGTAATCTCAATTTTGCCGGAAAGTATTACTTCAACGTCCCCAAAGAGTTAATTGTTGAAAAAGAAAAAGTCGCATCAGTTGCTTTCATGGCCTGGAAAGAAGCAAAAGACAAAAATGATTTTTCTATCTTTTTGCCTCATTTGAAAGAACTTATTCGAATTGATCAGATGGTCGCCTCACACCTAAAGTACGATAAGAATCCATATGATGCGCTTTTGGATCAGTTCGAACCAGAACTGACTGCTGATAAAGCGAAAATTGCTTTTGATGCAATAAAGCCAGATTTAATAAAGTTGGTAAAGCGCATTCAAAAAGCTAAAGACTACTTTTCTACTTCTTTGCTCGTAGAAGGTGAGAAAATGTATCCTCGATCTGAGCAAGAACTGCTTTTGAAGTCAGTTATGAAAAGAATGGGTTATGACTTTAACGCAGGCAGAGTAGATGTCTCGCCGCATCCATTTACCACGAGTTTGGATAGGTATGATGTTCGTATTACAACAATGTATATCAATAACGATTTTCGTCCATCTTTTACCTCAACTATGCATGAAACTGGTCATGCTCTTTATGAGCTAGGTATTGAGCCCGAGTACTCAGAGACTCCGCTTGAAGGTGGTGTCTCATTTGGGATTCACGAAACTCTTTCACGATTTTGGGAGAATATGGTGGGAAAGAATGCCTCCTTCCTTACTTTCATGACTCCCCTCTTTCAGAGTTTTTATCCGGATCAGTTAAGCGGTACAACAAGTAATGACCTTTCGAGAGTTTTTAATATCGTTAAGCCGTCTAATATTAGAATTGAAGCAGACGAAGTGACGTATAGTCTTCATATTATTCTTCGCTTTGAGATAGAAAATGCTCTCTTTAACAATGAAATAAAACCTGAGGATGCTCCTTTTGTCTGGCGGGAGAAATGCAAAGAGTATTTTGGGATAGAGCCTGAGAAAGACAGCGAAGGAGTGCTCCAAGATGTCCACTGGGCATATGGAGCATTCGGGTACTTTCCTGCCTATGCTTTAGGTAATCTTTACGGCGCGCAGCTTTTACATACACTGAAAAAAGAAGTAGATTTTGAAGGAGACTTAGAAAAAGGCAATCTTCTTCCTATTAAAGGATGGCTTGATCAAAACGTCCATCATTATGGCAGCCTTTATCTTCCCGATGAACTTATTAAAAAAGTGACAGGTGAGAAATTAAATCCTAAGTATTTTATTAGCTATCTGACAAGTAAATATACTAAGATTTATGACCTTTAATTAGTCGTGATCTGGTGAGTATTTAATAGCAAGTAGCCTGACGACAATAAGAATTCCTATAAGAGGAAGTAAAAGTAATACGCTCTCAAGGGAAGGTCCCTTAAACCAAAGTGACAAGACCTCATTAAGCATAACTATAAGTACTGTGTCCACAATATAAGTCACCCGTACTCGTCCGTCTGTTAGATAATTAAGAGCTGTTCTAATAACTTCAACAACTGCAAGAAGAGTAATGACATTAAGAAGCAGCTGCCTGAGGGATTCTTCCACACTTGTGCTAAAAATCATTTGAAGATCTACAAAAGTCTTGACTATACCAGCGAAAAGGCCAATAAGCACGACAAAGATTAAAAGTCTGAGGAGAATGAGGATGCTTTTAGACAAAAAAGAGTGAGATAAATTAAACGGCTTTATTATGAGCGGAAGTTTCTTTGTCTTACGCATTGGTAGTTTCTCATGAGCATAATAAAAGGTTACTCGTAGAATTACAAGAGGTATCGCTTCTTCAGCTTCAATTACTAGATAAAATATGGTATACTGTAGGATATACTTATTGGCTCGTAACATCTGTTACTAGCCATTTATAGTTATAAAGTTATATGGTGGTTGTAGCTCAGTGGTAGAGCGTCAGGTTGTGGACCTGAATGTCGCGGGTTCGATCCCCGTCATCCACCCCAAATTTTTTAGCCTCAAGTTTGTGTATCAAACTATTTCATCCCAAGACGGAGTTCGAACTTCTGCTATACTAGTTCTTAGTATGAGAAAGATTATTGTTGTTGAATTTTCTACTCTTGATGGTGTCATTCAAGCACCAGGTGACTCCAAAGAAGATGCAGCTGAGGGATTTAAATACGGTGGATGGATGGGGCCATATTTTGATAAAGATAATGTTTTAGGTGAAGAAATGGAAAAACAAATGAAAGAGACCTCTGGCCTCCTTCTTGGACGAAAAACCTACGACATCTTTGTAGGATATTGGCCAGAGCATACAGAACCGTGGCCGCAAATCAACAAAGTTCCTAAATATGTGGTCTCAAAAACCTTAAAAGACCCAACTTGGGAAAATACCAAAGTGATAAAAGACGTAGAAAGCCTGAAAAAGTTAAAGTACTCAGATGGTCCAGATTTACAGGTCTATGGAAGTGCTAATCTTATTCAGACATTAATGAAGCATGATTTGGTAGATGAATTTTGGCTTAAAATATTTCCTCTTACCCTTGGTACAGGAAAAAGACTGTTTGATAAAGGTACAATGCCTGCTACCTTCAAGGTTATTAAATCTAAAATTTCCCCAAGTGGTGTCATTATTGCATACTACAAACGCGATGGAGAAATTAAAACAGCCCTGTCTAAAGAATAGCGAAAGATTGTTGGTAAAAGACTATTTCCTGTAAGGATATTTTAGAATAATAGGTTCGGACAGCATTCGGAAGTTCATCCCAAGATTTTTAGCTTCAAGCTCTCAGTAAAGTTTTTAATTTCTGGTATACTAAAGCTACCTAAATTATGCCAGTTACATTGTCAGAGCATGCATTACAGCAAATAGAGAAACGCCACTTGTCAGAAGATTTAGTAATCGAAGTCGCGGAAGAGCCAGATGAGATTTTATCTAGCTTTCGTGGGCGAAAGTTGCGACGGAGGCAGGTTAATGATAAGATATTGGAGGTGGTAACCAAAACTGAAGGTTCTCGCATTACAGTAATAACTGCTTATATGTTGGAGGAATAATTATGAAGTTACAATACGATTCAAAGCAAGACGCTATCTATATTGATTTATCCAAAGGGAAATATAGCAAGACAAGAAAAATTTCTGATGCAATTTTAGTAGATGAAGACAAATCTGGTAAAGTTTTGGGGATTGAGATATTAGACGCAAAAGAAAATCTTGCAACATTTGATCCTAGTCAAACCACGGTTACAATTCAAAGTCGCTAATATTCACTTGTATAGAGAGTTTAAACTTAAGTAATAGCAAAAGAATTTTTGTAGAATTCTATTTCTTGTAAGCTTCTCTTTGAATAGTAAGTTCGGACAGCATTCGGTAGTTGATCCCAAGTATTTAATATATTACACAATTGGTATAATTCATTCATGCCACACATCCACGATAAAGTTGATTTCACCGTTGAAGTATTCGTTGTCTACAAAAATACTGTTCTTTTGAGAACACATGATAAATATAATATATGGCTAGGCGTGGGTGGTCATATTGAGTCAGATGAAGACCCCAATCAAGCAGCTATCCGAGAAGTAAAAGAAGAAGTCGGATTGGATGTTACGCTTGATAATTCACTTCAAACATTTAAGAAAGACGATTCAGATTATCATGAGCTAATCCCTCCTTATTTTGTTAATCGTCATAGAATAAACGAAAATCATGAACATGTAACTTTTACTTATTTTGCCAAGTCAGATACCAATAAAATTGAGCAATTAACAGAAGGTGAACAAAGCAGTGATTGCAAATGGTTTACAAAAGAAGAAATTGAGCAATCAGATGACATTCGAGAAAATATTAAGCACTATGCTCTCAAAGCATTTAGTAGAGAAAAGTCTAAGAAAATTAATATCTAATTTCGAGGCTGAATTTTATTCTCTGCTATAATTGAGAGGTGGCACAATTAGACGATATTGAAAAGCGTATTTCTAAAATTGAACAAAGGAACAAAAGCGTAGAGCTTGATAAAACATGGGAGACAAGTAATGTACGTAAGCTTCTCATTGTTGTTTTTACCTATTTAGCGATAGCATTGTATCTGAAGTTCATAGTTGGTATTAATCCTTGGATAAATGCGATTGTTCCAAGTATTGGATTTTTACTTTCGACTCTTACTCTTCCCTATTTTAAAAAATTATGGGAGAAGTATTCCTATAACAAGTAATTTGGTAAAATAACACTATGATTACATTTGAAACCAAGTTATTTGAAATTAATAACTGGATAATTCTTCACTTGCCTGAAGAGGCATCCAGTAAACTTCCTTCTCGTGGTATGACAATGGTAACTGGTACTCTTAACGGGGTTCCCTTTAAGACGCTTTTGGAGCCAGATGGAAAATACGGCAAAGGTCTTAAGCCAAGTCATTGGTTCTCTCCTAGTAAAAAGCTGCTTGATGAAGCACATGCTAGAGTCGGCGATACAGTAAAAGTAGAAATGGAATCTACTAACGAATGGGTCGAGCCAGATCTGCCTCTAGATATAAAAAAGGCTCTCGATTCTTCACCTAAAGCAAAAGCTTTATGGGACGATGTAACTCCTCTAGCCCACTGGGATTGGGTCAGGTGGGTTCGGGCGGTTAAGACCAAAGAAACACGAGAAAAGCATCTTAAAGTGATGCTGGATAAACTTAACAAAGGTATGCGTAGGCCATGCTGCTTTAATCGCAATATGTGTAGTGTGCCTGAGGTATCACATAATTGGGCACTTCTCACTTCATCTCAGTAGAGTTAGTTAGGAATCGTAATAGTAATCTCTCCGTTTTTCTCTACCGGTTTTACCGTAGCGCCAGGTTTGATCTTCTCTTCAATAATTTGAAGAGCTAATTCATCTACTAATTTTTCTTCAATCAGCCTTTTGATAGGTCGTGCACCAAATGCGTCATCAAAGCCAGCTATGGCAAAATAGGATATCAGAGAATCGGAAACAAGAAGGTTAATACCATTTTCCCTCATACGGACAACTACTTTATCAAGTTGCAATTTGGCAATTTTCTCGATGTCCTCTTTGGTTAGTGAATTGAATGGGACAATCGAGTCAAGTCTATTAAGAAATTCAGGTTTGAAGTTCTCATTAAGAAGCTCAAAAAGTAATTTATTTCTTTCCTCTTTGTTGCTTGAGTGCTTTCTAATAAGCTCACTACCTAAATTACTCGTCATAATAATAATCGTGTTTCTAAAATCAATAGTAGTTCCCTTTCCATCTGTTAGTCTTCCTTCATCAAAAACCTGCAAAAATAGATTGAAGATTTGTGGATGTGCTTTTTCTATCTCATCAATAAGAATCACTGAATAAGGCTTTCTTTTAACAGCTTCTGTTAGTTGTCCGCCTTCTTCGTATCCTACGTATCCCGGAGGCGCTCCGATAAGTCGTGCTACAGAGTGTTGCTCCTGGTATTCACTCATATCAATTCGAGTCATTGCATGCTCATCACTAAAAAGAATTGAAGAGAGAGCTTTTGCTGTCTCAGTCTTTCCTACTCCTGTTGGCCCGATAAATAAGAATGATCCGATTGGCTTTTCTTGTGAAGAAAGTCCGGCACGGGATCTTCTGATAGCTCTCGCAACTACTTTTAATGCTTCACGCTGACCAATAACTCGACTCTCGAGCTCTTCTTCTAAATGGGAAAGCCTCTCTGACTCACTGGATAAAAGACGGGTTACAGGAATTCCAGTCCAACGAGAGACGACTTTTGCGATATCATCTTCGTCTACTTCTTCACGTAATACTCTCTCCTCGAGTGGAATCTTACCCCACTCATCCATAGTGGTTGACAACTTTTTCTCAAGTTCCGGTAACTTACCATACTTAATTTCGGCAGCTTTTTGAAGGTCGATATCTCGCTCTGCTTGCTCTAATTCAATTCTTAAAGCATCTATTTTTGCCCTTTTTTCCTGAATGCTACTAATAATAGATTTTTGGGCGTTCCATCTATCCTCAAGTGTCTTTGCTTGGTCTTTAAGTTGTTCGAGTTCCTTTTCTGCTTTTTCTTTACGTTGTCTTGAGATATCTGATTTCTCTCTTTTGAGAGCAGCCAATTCTATTTCAATTTGAGTAATTTTTCTTTTAAGAGTATCAAGTTCTGACGGCATACTTTCTGTCTCAATTTTAATAGCCGCAGTTGCCTCATCAACAAGATCAATTGCTTTGTCTGGAAGGAAACGATTAGGGATATATTGAGCTGAAAGCTTAGCAGCTGCGATAAGCGCATTATCTGTGATTCGAATTCCATGGTGAAGTTCGTACTTCTCTTTAATTCCTCGTAAAATCGCAATAGAGTCCTCAATCGTTGGTTCATCAACTGTGACAGGTTGGAACCTTCGGGCAAGAGCAGGATCTTTTTCTATGTATTTGCGATATTCGTTAATTGTTGTCGCACCGATTACACGAAGCGTTCCTCTTGCAAGAGAAGGTTTGAGGATATTGGCGGCGTCAACAGATCCCTCCGAAGCACCACCTCCAACTAATGTATGGAGTTCATCGATAAAAATGACATATTTCCCATCACTATCCTCAATGGCTTTAATAACTCCCTTAATTCGTTCTTCAAATTCTCCTCTGAATTTTGCGCCAGCTAGGAGCTGAGCAAAGTCAAGAACAAGGAGCTCTTTATTCTTAAGAGTAGTTGGAACATTACCTGAGACTATTTTTTGAGCAAGTCCTTCGACAATAGCGGTCTTTCCTACACCAGGGTCTCCAATAAGAATAGGGTTATTTTTCGTGCGTCTGGAGAGAATTTCCATGACACGACGAATCTCTGACTCACGGCCTACTACAGGATCAATTTTATTTTCCTTCGCAGTCTTTGTTAAGTTTAGGGTAAACTTTGCTAAGGCCTCTTCAGGTGAAATAGGTTTGAGTAGGTTACTAATATCTTGGTCTGACATAGTTATATATTAGCAAATAAGTAAGTATTTAGCAATATTAATAGTTGAGTGCTAATTGGATTTGTTAATTTTAGATTAATAAAATCTCTCTTTCTTTTCAAGTTTTTGAATGATCATGGCTATTCTTTTTTGGCGCGTTTCTTCTTTTTTTGCATTTTGGAGTTGGTATGCGATGTGATATACATTTGTTTTATTCAGAGTCTTGAAGAATTCTTCAGCTGCCTTGTGCTTTTTAAGTTCTTTTAAGAAATCGTCTGGAATCTTTGCATTCGTAGGAGAATCATACGCTCTTTGCCATCTTCCATCAGTCTTTGCCTCCTCAACTTTGGTTAGTCCGGAAGGCATCATCTTTTCTTCTTTTATCAGTCTAGCAATATGCTGAGTATTTATTTTTGACCAAACACTCTTTGGCCTTCTCGGGCAAAATCTCTGTACGTAGGAGATGTCATCGTATCTTTTTGTGATTCCGTCAATCCAGCCAAAACAGAGCGCCTCATCTAATGCTTGGTCGTATGTCATTCCGATTTTTCCTGAAGCCTTCTTCCAAAACCCTACCCATATTTCAGTTTGGGTCTTGTGATGGTCGTCTAGCCACGAACGAAATTCTTCTGGAGTAGTAAAGAAAACAGGTTTCACACCTGGAGTATAGCAAATTATTAGCAGGATATTTCCATGATAGAATGCTTCTATGACTACGTTCTACTTAGTACGTCATGGTAATAAGGAAGCAATTCCTTTTGACCCATCTTTAACAACAATTGGAATAAAACAAGCTGAAGTAACTGCCGAATATCTCAAAGAGATTCCGTTTACCAGAATCGTTGCAAGTCCTAAGGTTCGTACTCGACAGACTGCCGAGATCATCGCTAAGCCTCATAACCTTTCTGTTACTTTAGATCCTAGGCTCCAGGAGCGTCTGGAATGGGAAAACAAAGAAAGTTTCGATGAATTTATTGCTGAGTGGAGTAAGACAGATTTAGACCGCTCGTATCAGCCAACGACCGGTGATTCATCTGAGGGCAAAGGGAAGATAATGCAGGCTGTTGTCGATGAGTTAGCTCCCAAAGATGGTGACATTATATTAATAGTCGGTCATGGAGGATCAATTGGAGATCTTCTGAGAAGACTTTTTGGTGAGGAAGCAACTCCCCATCGCATAGATCCGGTAACTAATGCTCCTCATATTCAAATTAGAGAGTGTTCGATTACTCAAATTGAAAAAGACGAAGAAACGTATCGACTAGTCAGCCTTAATACTACTGATCATCTGTTAGAAGCTCTTAGTTAAGTTCACTTACTTCCTCTCGTTAGTCTTTATTGATATAGTTTGTCATCTTGACGTTGTACGATCGTACAAGTATAGTATGTTGTACAAACGTATAACATATGGACTTAGATAAAGCAATCAGGGCTCTCCGCAAATTTTACAAACAGCAGCGTCGTCTTCCCTCCTATCAGGAGATCTGCGAGATGTTCGGCTATTCATCTAAAAACGCTGCAGTTTATTTAGTTAATAAGCTTATTGAAGCAGATATTTTGGAGAAGGATGAAAAGGGTAAACTCCTTCCCAAAAAACTCTTTCATATCCCCCATTTGGGGCTTATTAGGGCAGGTTACCCTGCTCCTGTTGAAGGATCCTTGGGGGATAGCATTGATTTCTATGAATATCTTTTGGATATGCCTGGTGAGATCTTCTCACTTACTGTTAGAGGTGACTCTATGAATGATGCAGGAATTCATGATGGAGATATTGTCATCGTTGAGAAAGACGCTCTGGTCCGTGATGGTGATGTTGTCGCTGCCAATGTAGATGGTGAATGGACAGTTAAATATTTTAAAAAGCAAAACGGGAAAATATACTTAGTTCCTGCAAATCGCACGTATCCTATTATTAAACCTCAAGAAAGTCTACTCATTGGCGGCGTAGTCGCCAGCGTCATTAGAAAATATCGGTAGATTTTCGAGCATGAGTGAGAAAGCAAGTGTTATTACTGTCTATGATAACAAGAATGGAAAAGCATATCCCTGGCGTATTAAATGGCGAGGCAGAGTTTATACAGTTACAGAGATTGGTTACCACCACACTCGTGAGTCAGGTAATACCCTTTGTCATATCTTCAGTGTTGCTACTAGTTCTTTGTTCTTTCGTCTAAATTTGAATACCGCTACTTTATCCTGGACTGTTGAGGATGTCCAAGATCAGGAATTGACCTTATGAATCAACGCATTATTCTCCACATAGATTTTGATTCCTTCTTTGCTAGCGTTGAGCAGCAATGTAATCCCTTTCTTCGTAACAAGCCGGTAGGTGTAACTGCTACCCATGGCAGAAATTGTATTATTGCCTCAAGTAGGGAGGCTAAGCGTTTAGGAATTGGTACTGCAACGAGAGTTCCCGATGCTAAGCGGATTTGTCCTGGGATAAAACTTGTTCCTGCGGATTTTTGGAAGTATTGGGAAATAAGTAAAAGATTTATTTCAATTTGTAAAGATTTTTCTCCTTTTATTGAAGTCTTTTCTCTTGATGAACTTTTTATGGATGCAACGTACTCCTCCCATCTTTATGGTGGAATTGAAGGGCTCATTGCTACGCTTAAGAAGCGGTTACAATTAGAAATTGGTGAGTATCTGACTGTCTCTATCGGTGTATCAAATAGCAAACTGTTGGCTAAGTTAGGATCAGGACTAAAAAAGCCTAATGGCGTTGTCATGATTAATCCTCATCAGCTGGAGAGTATTTATAAAATAGCCAGGCTTCAGGATATCTGTGGAATAGGACCTCGCATTGAAGCACGGCTCCATTTAATTGGAATTAGAACTCTTATGCAATTACGCGCCGCTCCTCTTCAGGTACTTATCAGTGAGTTTGGGAATGTGGAAGGACATTTTCTCCATGATGTCGGTCAAGGGATAGATCCTCGTCCTGTCCTTTCTTATACTGAAGAACCGAGTGTAAAATCAGTCGGGAGACAGTATTGCTTAGCGCGTAATGAACATGATCAGCGTGTCATTTTACAGAACGTGTATGAGCTTTATGAGGAAATAGCCTTAAAATTGCGCCGGCTCAATAAAAAGGCACGAAGTAGCGGTATTTGGCTGGCGGGAGATTTTACTATTCATGGTCATATGACTCAAAATACCTTTGTGAATACAGGAGCTGACCTCTACCAGCTTGGCATGAAAGTTTTAAAGCAGAAATATGGAGGGTTGCCTGTCGGGTATGTACGCCGTATTAATGTGTGGGCTGGCTATTTAGAGGATACTGCTTCACTTCCTCT
>JBDHUU010000018.1:0-11228 GCA_039809285.1 Candidatus Levyibacteriota bacterium | reverse complement strand
TCGGTAAAGGTGCTGTTGTTGGGGCTGGAGCTGTAGTTACCAAAAACGTTCCGCCATTTAAAGTTGTTGGAGGAGTCCCTGCTAAAGAGATTGGAGAGCGCAAAGACCAAAATCCTTCTTACAAGTTAGGGAGGGCGGCATGGTTTCGCTAGTCATCATCTCTTATAACAAACGTGAACTAACTTCCAGCTGTCTCACCAGTGTTTATAAGCATATTTCAGACAAAGATTGTGAAGTTATTGTCGTAGACAATGCGTCAAGTGACAACAGCGTAGAGTATATTAAGAAGCATTTTTCTAAAGTAAAACTTATTGAAAATACTAAAAATTCCGGTTTTGCAGGTGGCTGCAACATGGGTGCAAAGCATGCCAAAGGGGAATACCTTCTATTTCTTAATAATGATGCCGAAGTTCAGGCAGATCCACTTCCTAAGATGCTTGAAGTCTTTGAAAATGATCCGGATACAGGAATAGTCGGAGGACTTCTAGTAAATCACAATGGTAGTCTGCAGCGATCGTTTGGCTCGTTTTATACTGTTGTAAATGTTGCATATCTTCTTTTTGCAGGCGAGAGTGGAGAATTGAAAAGATTTAAGAGTCGTGATGTGACTCCGACGGACTGGGTGAGTGGAGGCTTTATGATGGTAAAGAGGACTATTTTTGAAAAAGTTAAAGGATTTAATGAATCCTACTTTATGTACATTGAAGATATGGACCTTTGCTACAGAGTCAAGAAGGCAGGATATAAAGTCTACAATACACCTTTTGCTCGCGTAGAGCATCTAGGACAAGGAAGTACTAACAAAACTTTTGCTATCGTTCATATCTTTGAAGGTCTTCAGATTTTCTATAGAGAGCAAAGAAGTGCTTTCGAATATTACGTAGTTAAGCTATTATTATTTATTAAGGCAGTTTCTGCTCTTTGTATTGGTGTCGTGACTATGAATAAATATCTTGTTACTACCTATAAAGATGCGCTTAAAACACTATGAGAATTTCTCGTTGGATCAAAGAAAATCCTTTACTACTTATTACCCTTTTTCTTTTTGCGTTTATTCCTCTTTATCCTAAATTACCGCTTCTTGATATCAAAAATACCTGGGTATATATAAGGGTTGAGGATTTTCTTGTAGCTTTTGCCTGGTTGGCATTTTTTATTGCTTTGATTCGCAAAAAAGCGACTCTGAGAACGCCATTATCAATACCGATCCTTGTCTTTTGGACCGTTGGCGCAATAGCTACCGTTTATGGAGTAATATTTATTTTCCCAAAGCTCGCAAATGTCTATCCTAATTTAGCTTTTCTTAATTATCTTCGTCGTATTGAATATCTTTCTGTTTTTTTCCTTGCGTATTCATCTATAAAGAAAAAAGAAGCGATTACTCCTATTATGGTTACTCTTTTTATTACCATGCTTGCAATTTTTCTGTATGGAGTAGGACAAAGAATGTTTGGATTTCCTGCCTTCCAGACGATGAATGAAGAATTTGCGAAAGGAATTCCACTTAGGCTTTCGGCGCTTTCCAGAATTCCATCTACCTTTGCAGGACACTACGATTTAGCTGCTTACTTAATTCTCCTTATCCCAGTTTTAGGAAGTATGATCTTTGGCTATAAAAAATGGATTGTACGAATTCTTTTCTTTCTTTTATCTGTTGCTAGCCTTATTCTCCTTCTCATGACTGCTTCCCGTGTGTCATTTGCAGTATATATGGTCTCAATTGCAATAATGCTTATTTTTCAAAAGCAGAAAAAATATATTATTCCTGTCTTTATTCTGAGTATCCTTCTATTAAAATCATTCACCGGTATATCTCAGCGTTTTGCTGCTACATTTACTCAAGTAGATCTAGTCGTCGATTCACGAACGGGTAAGGCAATAGGGGTTGCATCAGAATATGGAGACGGAAATATTGTTATTTCAGATGAGTTATCAAATGGGGAGAATTTACCGACAGGCTCCCGCTATATTAATCTTGCAGGAGGAGGACAAGGACAGGATTCAAATATTACTTACAAAAGACTTGTTCCGGGATCTGGGCAGCAGGAAATCATAACAAAGGCAGGTAAGGTGATCGTTAAGAAAGCCTTTGCCTATGATGTCTCATTTACCACGCGTTTCCAAGGCGAATGGCCAAATGCTCTCAAAGCTTTTGAGAGAAATCCACTCCTTGGGAGCGGATATTCATCCATTACTCTTGCCACAGACAACAGCTTCTTACGTATGTTAGGTGAGACTGGACTCTTGGGTTTCTTCTCATTTATCGGTATTTTTGTCTTTGTCGGAATTTATCTTATCAGACTTGTGCCTGAGATTGATGATAGGCGGATTAAGAGTCTTATTTGGGGGGTGCTAGCGGGTAATATCGGTCTTGCCCTTAATGGAACGCTTATTGATGTGTATGAGGCATCAAAGGTCGCCTTTGTTTTATGGATTCTACTTGGTGTAACACTCGGTCTCGCGCATATTTATCAAAAGAAAAAGATTAATTACCTTTCAGACATTCGTAAAATCTTTACCTCAACTCCTACATTTATTGTAGGAATAGTAGTCGTTGGCTTTTTGGTTTTTGCTTCATCCTTCTCAAACTATTTTACAGCTGATGATTTCACTTGGCTTCGCTGGGCAGCAGATTGTAAGCAAATTATCGAGCAGACTGGGCTTCAACAGTGTGGATCTCTTATCTCGACGATTACTCATTATTTCACTAACTCTCAGGGCTTTTTCTATCGTCCTGGTACTAAAGCGTATTTCCTAATAGCCTATCCCATCTTTGAATTATTCCCTACTCCATTTCATGTAGTCTCAATTGCACTTCACTTAGCTGCAACAATTCTTATCTTCTTTATTAGTAAAAAACTCTTGAAGAGCCAGATTTATGGATTCTTAGTTGCGATCTTCTTCTTATTTTTAAGTATTCATGCAGAAGCACTTTACTGGATTTCAGTCACTGGACACTTAGTGACTGCAGTCCTGATACTTTTTGCCCTTCTCTGCTTTATTTACTGGAGGGAGAATAGAAAAAGGGTACTCTTTGTTGCTGCTTTTCTTTCAGTTTTCGTCTCAATGTTTTTCCATGAGTATGGTACGACTGGCCCACTTCTTTTAATTGCTTATGATTTAATTGATGATTGGAAGGGGGCTCGTAAAAATCCTATGAAGAAGTGGTATTACCTTCTTTTACTGGTCCCAATTGGAATCTATTATGCGATGCGGCTCCTGTCACAGAGCGTATGGTTCCAGGGAGACTATAGTTACAATATGGCAAAATTACCGTTTAATCTCCTTGGTAATACGGTTGGGTACTTTACATCTTCTGTCGTTGGGCCTGTCATTCTTCCGTTCTTTACTGCTGTTCGTACCTACGCATCACATAATTTAATTTTATCGGCAGTAGGAGTGATAGTTATTGCAGTTATGTTAGGAGCACTTATAAAATTCGGCCGTAAGTATCTTAAAAATGATGCAAGGAGGATGCTACTTCTCTCTGGAGCATTCTTTATCATTCCTCTTCTTCCTTTCTTAGGACTTGGGAATATCAGCCCAAGGTACGCATATCTTTCTTCTTTTGGCGTAGTATTTTTTATAGGGTTTGTTCTTCAGCAATTTACGTGGGAAGAGAGGCAGTATAAAGTCACTATGATCTTAGTGGCATTGATCAGTACTGTCTTTATCTCTCTTCATTTCAATCAGTTGGGGAAGATAAATAAAGATTGGGCCAAAGCGGGGTCAATTGTTAATAATACGCTTGTTGGTATTAATCTTGCTTATTCACAGCCGGGAAGCCTTTCGCGAAATCCTATCTTTTACTTTGTTAACATTCCTATTAAATACGGTGACGCATGGGTATTCCCGCTTGGGCCGCAGGATGCGTTATGGTTCTCTTTCCAAGATGTATCTCTTAAGACAATTTTGACAGATACAGAAAAAGGAGCAGAGGACTTAGCAGACAAACATCCAAATGTCAGTGTATTCATGTATGACAAAGATGGGAATATAGGTCAATACACACCACCAACTCCCACTCCGACTCCCGGACAGGCTAAGGCAAAGTCACCTGTGATTCCTACTCCATATGGTAAATAAATCATTAGCATTTAGACTATTGCTTCTTATTTTAGTAGTCGGATTTTTTGTAAGACTGTATCGATTTGATAATCCTATTGCAGATTGGCATAGTTGGCGCCAAGCAGATACTTCCTCAGTATCAAGAAATTTTGTGACTTCCGGATTTGATCTGCTGCACCCGACTTTCGATGATCTATCCAATGTCCCATCAGGAGTAGACAATCCTAAAGGATATCGATTTGTGGAATTCCCAATTTACAATACTCTCCAAGCGGGGTTGTATAAAATAATTGGTGTTTTGACACTTGAAGAGTGGGGTAGACTAATCAGTATTTTTGCTTCTCTCTTTGGGAGCTTTGTGATATTTCAGCTTCTCAATAAGTATTCAGGAGCTAAAGCAGGGCTAGCAGGAGCATTTTTTTATACATTTCTTCCCTATAACATCTATTACTCAAGAACAATTCTTCCTGACCCATCAATGGCAGCGGTGGTAATAGGAGCAGTTTATTTTTTTAGTGAATGGACTGACAGCTGTGGTAAGGATCTCAAATGCTTTGCTTTCTCACTCATTCTTTTGTCTTCAGCAATTCTTCTTAAGCCCTACGCTCTTTTTTATGGACTTGCCTTTCTTGTTCTTTCTTATCAAGCTTTCAACTGGCAGGCTATTAAAAATTGGAAGCTTTGGGTTTATGTGATAGCTGCTGTAGTACCATTTATACTCTGGAGATTATGGATGAGGCAATTTCCAGAAGGTGTTCCATCAAATACCTGGCTTCTCAATGGTAATGGGATACGATTTAGACCAGCATTCTTCAGATGGGTCGGTTATGAACGCTTAACAAAATTGATTTCAGGATACTTTGGAGTAATCCTTATTTTTTTGGGAGGGTTTCAGCTAGTACGGGAAAAACAAAAACTTTTTTATGGTTCATTGATAGTAGGAGCTCTTGCATACCTCTGTGTGTTCGCGACAGGGAATGTACAGCATGATTATTATCAAATTGTGATTATGCCTGTGTTAGCAATCGTCTATGGACTGGGTACAGGATTTCTGCTGGACTCCAAGAAAAGATGGGTTACTCCTAAGTCAATTATCCTTCTTCTTGTTACGGTGGGGACATTAGGAATAAGTTGGATGCAGGTGAAGGATTATTTTAATATTAACAATCGCTCAATTCTTATAGCCGGAGAGTATGTAGATAAGACAATTCCAAAAGACGCAAAAGTTATTGCCAATTACAGCGGGGACACATCTTTCCTTTATCAAACAAAGAGAAAAGGTTGGCCAAGTTTTGAAAAGCCGCTCCCTGAGATGGTCTCAATGGGTGCAGATTATTTAGTCTTAGCCAATCCAAAATCTCAGGACCTCTATTTCGCTAAAGATTATAAAATTATTGCTCAAACCAAAGACTATTTGCTTTTTGATTTGCACCAAAAACCATGAAGATTCTAATGATTTCATCATATTTGCCTTACCCATTATTTGATGGTGGTACGATTAGACTCTACAACCTTATTAAACAGTTAAATTCTCACCATGAAATCACCTTAATTTGTGAAGTAAGACCGCATCAAAAGAGAGATGATATAAAAGAGCTTGAAAGAATTACAGCTAAGGTAATTACTGTTCCTCGTAAGAAGCAATGGAGCGCACAAAATATCCTCAAGGCGGGTTTTTCTCAAGACTCGTTTTTAATCGTCGGACATACACTCCCTCACATGAAGGAGGCGATTGCCGACGAACTAAGGACCAAGAATTACGACCTTATCCACGTTGAGACATCCTATGTCATGCAGAATGTACCTCCCACAACTCTTCCTATAATTCTGGTCGAACACAATATTGAATATATGGTTTATACCAAATTTATGAGTAAAGCACCCTTTCCCATCCGTCCTTTTTTGAAATTTGATATAGCAAAACTGAGAAAGCAAGAAGAGTCATCTTGGCGTAAAGCTACCCAAGTAGTAACGGTATCAGATACAGAGAAAAACGTTGTCGAAAAGGTTGGTATCAAAGCAAAGACTGTCTATAATGGTGTTGATCTTGAGAACTTTAGGTTTAAAAATGGAGATAAAGTCCTCAGAGATGAAGTAAAGCAGTTTTTATTCATCGGTAACTACAAATGGCTTCAAAATCGCGACTCAGCTAGGTGGATCGTGCAGGAAATCTGGCCAAAAATCAAAGAAAAAGCTGAGGGACAGGTCGTACTTCGTATTGTAGGGCGGGATATGCCTGATGATATAAGGAATTGGAAAGATGAGTCAGTCATCATTGAAGAGAATTCAGATCGTAAGACTCAAGAGATTTTTGCCGAAAGTTTTGCCCTCTTGGCGCCGATCAGAATTGGAGGAGGCAGCCAATATAAGATTTTAGAAGCCTTAGCAGTAGGTACTCCCGTTATCACGACTAATCTTGGCTTGTCAGGACTTGATGTAAAAAAAGATAGTGACCTCCTTGTTGCTGATAGCGCGTCAAGCTTGGCTGAAAAGGCGCTACTTCTTCTCAACGATCAAAAACTTTATAAGAATATTGCTTTTAGTGGAAGAAAACAGATTGAAGATAAATATGATTGGTCAAAGATCGCAAGGACACTCCAGGAGATATATCAGGAGGCTGTAAAAGTATGAGAATTGGTATTGATGCACGATTTTGGTATGAAACTGGAGTAGGAAGATACATCCGTAATCTTGTCATGGAACTCAATAAATTAAATCCAGAACATGAATTTGTCCTTTTCGTAAGAGAACAAGATAAAAATAAGATACGCGAGCTTATCACGAATAAAAATTTTAAGATTATACCGACAGCTATTCATTGGCATTCTGTTGAGGAGCAGGTGTTATTTTCACGTATTTTAAAAAAAGAAAAACTTGATCTCATGCATTTTCCTTATTTTTCAGTCCCTATTTTCTATTCAGGACGGTTTATTGTCACAATTCATGATCTTATCATTCATCACTTCGCAACAGGTGAGGCGACTACGCTTCCTTTTCCTCTTTACCATATGAAAGTAAATGCCTATAAATATGTCATTGGTAAAGCAGCTAAAAATGCAGAGAAAATTATTGCTGTCTCTGAAGCAACCAAACAAGAAGTTATAGACCACTTGAAAGTATCTAAAAGTAAAATTATAGTTACCTATGAAGGCGTAGACCCTTCTCTATTTGAACCCAAAGACCTGCGACCTACGAACGATTATGGAAAGTATTTCCTTCATGTAGGCAATGTCTATCCACACAAAAATGCCAAGCGGTTAATAGATGCTTTTGAATTTGTCCATGAAGAAGACGTAAAGCTTATTTTTGTTGGGAAAAAAGATTATTTTATGAAGAGGTTAGAAAACTACGTTGAAGAAAAAAATATTTCTCAGGTAGAATTCATAGGATATGTAACAGATGAAGAGCTAAGTGAGTTGTATAAAAATGCTCTTGCAACAGTTGTTCCATCTCTTATGGAAGGGTTTGGTCTTCCTGTACTTGAAGCCTTAGCTAATAAATCCTTAGTCTTGGCATCAGATATTTCTTCCTTAAGAGAAGTAGGTAAAGATGCATTACTCTATGTTGATCCTTTTAATATTACCTCTCTTTCTGCTAAGATGCAGCACATCGTTAAGGAGGATCCAAAGAATTTCGAGAGTCTAAAATTAAAAGGTCTTCAAATAGTTAAGCAATTTAATTGGCATGAGATGACTGAGGAGACACTCCGTGTCTATGAAAGTTGTCTTCCTGCCCGCTTCGACTAGCAAAAGCGAGGCGAGCCCGCTTACACTAAACCTGCTCTTTAGCTCTCCATTACTTTATGAAAGTAGCACTTGTTTATGATCGTATAAATAAATGGGGTGGAGCAGAGCGTGTCCTCTTATCCCTTCATGAGTTATTTCCTGACGCAGATTTGTATACATCAGTTTACAATAAAGAAAAAGCCAGGTGGGCTAAAGTATTCTCAATATTTCCTTCTTTCTTACAGGAATTTCCTTTCGCTAAAGAAGCTCATGAATTTTATCCTCTCCTCATGCCTGCAGCATTTGAGTCCTTTCACTTTGATACCTATGATTTAGTCATCTCAGTTACGAGTGAAGCAGCTAAAGGAATAATTACCAAGCCGCAAACTCTTCACATCTGTTATTGTCTAACACCCACGCGTTACTTGTGGAGCGGATATCAAGAGTACTTTACTACACCTATAGCAAGAATTCTCTCTTTCCCGGCAATTTCTTACCTAAGAAAATGGGATAAAATGGCCTCTTCTCGACCTGACTATTTCATTGCAATCTCGAAAGAAGTTAAAGGGAGAATTAAAACCTTTTATAACCGTGAAACCGAGATTATCCACCCACCTGTTGCGTTAATCGAAGTCAAACCTCAACAAAAGAGGAAAAAGAAAAAAGGAGAGTATTACTTAGTAGTATCTCGACTTGTCCACTACAAAAGAGTAGATCTTGCAATAGAAGCTTGTAATAAGCTTCAGATCCCATTAAAGATTGTGGGTAGTGGAAGTGAGCTTGAGAAATTAAAAAGGATTGCCGGAGCAACAGTGGAATTTATAGGTGTAGTAACAGATGAAGAACTAGCTTCCCTTTATAATGGAGCTAAAGCGCTGCTTTTTCCAGGTGTTGAAGATTTCGGTATCGTTATGGCAGAATCCCTCGGGTTTGGGACGCCTGTTATAGCTTATAAAAAAGGAGGCGCAGTAGATATTATTGAACACGAGAAATCAGGTATTCTTTTCCCTCATCAGACAGTTGACTCATTAATAAAAGCTATCAAACAAGCAGAAAAAAAGAAATTTCTAGCTAGTGATCTAAAAAAAAGAGCTCAGCTTTTCTCCAGTACTCAATTCAAACGAAAGATGAAAGTATATATTGATCAGTCTTTGCAAAAGAAAAAAATAAGTCTATAATAATTAAAGCTTATGAAAGCAGTAATTTTTGCTGGCGGTGTAGGAAGTAGGCTATGGCCTCTTTCTCGAAAAAATACACCTAAACAGTTTGAAAAAATACTTGGCGATCGATCAACTCTTCAATTAGCTGCGCATCGACTTCAACCTGACTTCACTTGGAATGATATCTATGTCTCAACCGGTAGTAAATACGTAGATATTGTCCATTCTCAACTCGATAATCTTCCCAAAGACCATATCATTGGTGAGCCTGAAATGAGAGATGTATGGCGGGAATCTTAATGAAGGAAGCCCCTTTAGAACCTATGGCTATTTTATGGAGTGATCATTTAGTAAAGCAGGAAGAGCATTTTAGAAAGATTTTAAAGACATCAGGGGAATTAATTAAGGAAGATCCTAATAAGATTATATTTGTAGCCCAAAAGCCTCGTTTTGCCAGTGATAATTTAGGATGGATTAATTATGGGACAGAGCTTATCAATAAGGACGAGTTATCATTCCATAGTTTTGCTGGATTTAAGTACAGACCTGATGCTGATATCGCTGAAACGTACTTTACCAGCGGTCATCATGCGTGGAATTTAGGATACTTTGTTACTACTCCAACTTTCCTTTGGAATCAGTACAAAAAGTCTGTCCCTACTGTCTTTGAAGCCTTAGAAAAAATTACTAATGCTTGGAAAACCCCAGAATTTACTAAGGTGTTAGAGGAGATTTATCCGACAATTGAGAAAATCCATTTTGATAATGCTATAGCTGAAAAGTTAGACCCAAGCGACGCGCTTGTTATATCAGAAAATATTGAGTGGAGTGATATTGGAGCATGGGAAGCTCTTAAAGAAGCTATGTCTACAACGCAAGATGAAAATGTAGCTAAAGGGAATGTACTCATTGAAGATTCTCGTGATACATTGATATTTAATTTTGAAAAGCAGCTCGTTGTGGGAATTGATCTTAATGAAATGATTGTCGTGAATACCGGAGATGTTATCCTTGTCTGTCCGAAAACCTCAGTAGGTAAAATTAAGAAATTGGTTGAAAATCTTAAGGATACCCCTCACGAGCATTTAGCATAGCCATGCCATACGTAGAAATTAAAAAAAGCAGAACATACGAAATGGCCAAACGTGCGATTGATATAGTCAGTTCCCTTGCTATCCTTATTGTTTTTTCACCTATCATTCTTCTTGTTGCTATAGCTATTCGACTTGATTCTAAAGGCCCTGTTCTTGCCGATACTCCAGAAAGAGTTGGAAGAGGCGGAAAGCTATTTAAAATGTATAAATTCCGTTCAATGATCCCAAATGCTCATATTATCTTACGAGAAGATCCTGAATTTGCAGCGTTATATGAACAGTATAAAAAAGGCAGCTACAAGCTAAAAAATGACCCTCGAATTACTCGAGTCGGTAGGTTTATTCGAAAGCACTCTCTTGACGAAGCACCGCAGCTTTTTAATGTATTAAAAGGCGATATGAGTTTGGTTGGTCCTCGCGCATACTATCCTGATGAACTGCGAGAACAGCAGAAAAAATACCCCGAAACAAAAGATGCGGTGAAAGTTGTGTTATCTGTTAAGCCAGGGGTCACTGGTCTGTGGCAGGTTTCAGGAAGAAGTGAGATAAATTTTGATAAGAGAATAGAGATGGATGCAAATTATGTAAAGAGGAGGTCTATTTTGTATGATATATGGCTTATTCTTCGTACTCCAGGAGCAGTCATAACCGGCCGTGGAGCCAGATAAGGATGAGTAAATTATCCTGATAAAAGTTGACAAAAAGATTAGCTCTTTCGTATCATAGTGAGTATGCCCGGATTTGAAAAGATCGACCTTGATCTCAAGCATGATACAATAACCGAACCTCCAAGTATGGCAAGACAAAATCGCAAGCAGAAGAAGAGACCTCCAAAGAATATGAAGCTCATTGGCGGCATTGCAACTATTGTGGTCCTTTTTCTTATTTTTGGACTTCTTCTTCCTGCGTACTCTCTCATTAAATCCGCTAAAGCGACATATACCCAGACAAAGGCATTATCAGCTGCTGTGAAGCAACAAAACATAGACTTAGCATCAACTGAGCTTGTCAAAACCCAAGAAATGTTAACTGACACTAAGAAAAAACTTCATAGACTCGGTTACCTTCACTTTGTTCCTCTTGCTAATTTTTACTATAACGATGCAGATCATATGATGAATGCTGGAGATGAGGGACTAAAAACAGCAAAGATTGTTGTAGAATCTCTCAAGCCATACGCT
>JBDHUU010000017.1:0-11446 GCA_039809285.1 Candidatus Levyibacteriota bacterium | reverse complement strand
AAGGAAAATTTGTCCCCTGATATAGTTACCGATAATATACTGCGAAGTACTCAAAAGAAATTGGAGACGATGCTTCTGAGAACGAGGAGTATTTGCCTCGATTTGTTTTTTTAATTTTGAACCGTCAATTAAGAGGTAGATACTTAAAATAGCTACAATTAACATATCTAATAAGAAAGCAAAAACGCTACTTAATATCGGTAATATACTTTCAGTTAAGTGCTCAGCCTGTGAAGTAAGCTGGCCTTCCAAAGCTATAAGCTGTGTTTGAGTTATTCCAAATCCTTGAAGTGTTTTAAGAAGAGGACTATGACTTTCAAGTGCTACAAAAGCAGACAGGTTTTTCGACAAAAAGGAAAATTGTTCAAGTGCAGTTGTGATAACTAAATACAAAATGGCACTAATACTTATGAGAACAACAGTATAGGTGAGAAGAATTGCTAGTGCACGGGGCATATACTTTCTAAAAAAGCCAACAGCTGGAGCAAGTGCGTAGGCTAGAAATGCAGCAATCAAAAATATAATAACAGTCCGACTGAAATGGGCGAGTACCCAAATTGAAATTCCCAGAACAACTATCCAGGCAAGGATAGTTAAAGGGATATCTCTCCTTCTTGCCCATACTTCAGATTGTGAACTCACTTTCATCGGCTGCATTATAGCAGAGATTTGGAGAAATAGTGAAATATTATGAGTTGTATTGTGAAATTAGGATTGAGAGCTTCCTCATGGTAAAATACACTCATGCAAAAAAGGTATTGCTTCATTCTTGGAAGATATCCTGATCTCTCCAAACATGAGATCTTCGCTGTACTTCGTAAATTGGATCTTGATTCGACGATTTATTATGAGTCATCTACAGTTCTCGTTCTTGAATTGTTAGAAGATCTCCCTGTAGTTGAAATTAATAAAATCCTTGGTGGTACAGTCAAAATTGGAGAAATTATCCAACACTTTCCTCAATCAGTAAATCCAGAAAAGGTTCATGATTACCTTACATCAGATGCTCTTTTTATTGATTACCTTCCGAGCGCAAATCAAAAAATTACCTTTGGGGTAAGTCTTTATCCATATCCTCGGTCGCATGCATTACAAAACCCCTGGGTGAGAGTACAGCGAGAACTCATTAAAAGCCTAAAAAAACATCTAGAGTCTCAAGGCTTTAAAACACGCTATCCTCATTTAGAGGGTACATTTCTCTCAAGTGCATCGGTCGAAAAAAACAACCTTCTTAAAGATGGGGTAGAAGTATTAATCATTGAAACCCCAACTGAACTATTATTTGGTAAGACATTAGCAGTCCAAGAATTTGAGTCTTTTAGTAACCGCGATTATGGCAGACCTAAAAGAGACATGGAATCAGGTATCATGCCTCCAAAAGTCGCTCGTATGATGATTACTATTGCAGAAATTTCTCTCCAAAGCGAACTCCTTGATCCATTTTGCGGCAGCGGTACGCTCATTCAGGAAGCACTGTTACTTGGTTATACACATGTAACAGGAACAGATCTCTCATCTAAAGCAGTTGCTGACACTAAGACTAACCTCACCTGGCTCAAGAAACAACATCTAGCTGAAAACAATGCTAAAGTCTTTAACTATGATGTCACAAAGCTTTCTGAAAAGTTCCCACAAGGCTCTGTTGCTGCTATAGTTACTGAACCCTATATGGGTCCTAATCTTCAACATAAGCCTCATTTAAAGGATGTCCAGGAGATAAAAACAGAGCTGGAATCACTTTACCTATCAGCTTTCAAACAATTTGCTAAGGTACTAAAAAAAGATGGAAGTGTTGTGATGATTTTTCCAATCTTTCATGTTAATAACCACTATCTTTATCTTGATATTCTTGAGAAAATTGGTGTATTAGGCTTTAGTCAGGTAATTTTAACTAAAGAAAAACGTAATACCATAACACTTGGCAACCAAAAAGACTTTGTCCTTAGAGAAATCGTCAAATTTAAATTACTATGAGAAATGAACAGCTGATGATCGTTGGGCGCAATATGGTACATGATGCTCTTCTTTCTGAGAAAAACATTCAAGTTATCTATATTGGTAAGAATAGCCGCAATGATCCAAGAATTACAGAAATTCTCAAATTGGCTCAGGCAAAAAACGTGAATGTTTCTTTTGTCCCTCCTGAAAAAATCCGGGCAATAAGCGGATCTGAAAATACGCAAAATATCGTTGCCTACATGCAAAATTATGCTGGTAACTCTCTCAAAGAAATTATTGAGAATAAAACAAGAGATGGTAAAGACCCATTCATCCTAATGTTTAATCACATGGACTATGAACAAAATCTAGGGGCCATTATCAGAAGCGCTTGGGGAGCTCAAGTTGATGCAATTGTCCTCTCACCATCAGGAGTTCATGAAGTAACACCTGTCGTTGCCAAGGTCTCCCAAGGAGGAGCTGCATTTGTACCTGTGATTGCACAAAGTCTTTTTCAAGCTATCGAAATTCTTAAAGACCACAATATTCCTGTAGTCGGAGTTGAGGTAGGAATGGGTAAGCCCTACGACAAGCTAACACTTCTAGGTCCAGTAGCCTTTTTATTAGGGGGAGAAGATGTTGGAATAAGCGAACCGCTTCAAAGGAAGTGCGACATTTTCATCCATATTCCAATTAATTCAGAATTAGCATCACTTAATGTCAGTGTCGCAACTGCACTTGTTATGTACGAAAAACAGCGTCAAGAACGAGCCGCTTTAGGAGAGAATACATGAACCCCCTCTATACGCTCTCAGGCGTTGTCGTAAAGGGTCAAAAACGTGGCAAAAAGCTCGGTTTTCCAACAGCAAATATTCCTTTAACTACAACTATCCCTGAAGGAATTTATGCTGCAAAAATACAAGTTAAAGACAAAATCTATTATTCTGCCACATTTATCGGCAACGCTAAAACATTTAGTGAGCAAGATAGTAAAGCAGAAAGCTATATTCTTGCCTTCTCAGACGATATCTATGGAGAAGAAGTTACTATTTGGTTGTACCATAAGATAAGAGATAATCAATTTTTTACTTCTGCTGATGAGCTTGTAAAACAAATGCATAAAGACATAAAAGCTATCCGCCACTTCTTTAAGATTATGATATAACATGGAGAGGAGAGGGAGAGACTTTTTTCAAGCTATCATAAATTGAATCTTCTCGTGTCGACTTAGTATTTTGATAATTATAGTCGTATAAAAAGGAGAGAAAAGTTGCAAATATTACAATATTGCATGCATTCCAAAATAATCCAACTATAAGGGTACTTTGCAAAAGCAGGTGAAGATTTGTATGCATGCCAATAACAAATATACTTACTCCCTGCAGCTCAGCTATTACCATCAGTGCTCCAATTGCCACTAAAGTATAAAATACTGGAGAATTTTCCTTCGCATGTTTTATTTTAATAGCAACCGGGAACTTCTTTTGCACCTTCCAAATTCCTTTCATTGCCTGAATGTTAGCAAATATATTAGCGATATTGTATTGCTCTGTATAGATTGGATGATAGGTATTTCGTGAGTATACTTTGGTTATCCAGAATGAGGCGATAAGATAAGGAATGTAGAGGAGGAGATAAGGAATAAAAGCAACAGAAATATATCTAACTGGCGAAAAAATAATAAAGATTGGAAGTAAGTAGTAAAAAAGTTTGAACTGTCCTTGAAGATATGCGAGAGTAGAGTTAATATATCCCAACCGCTGCATAATGGTAAGATTTTTTATAATAAAAGGAGAGTCTTTTGTTCTAAAAAGAAGTCCTAATGATCCCGCTCCCCATCTTACTCGCTGCTTATGATATTCTTTTAAGTCTTCAGCCGCAAGTCCAAATGCTAGTCTTTCATTAATAAAAAGTGATTTCCATCCTTTACTGTGAATGCGGATTGAAGTATGGATATCCTCGGTTGCGGTTCCTGTTGCAAACCCTCCCACAGAATCGATAGCCTTCCTTCGAATAATAGCGCTACTTCCACAGAAAAAAGCTGCGTTAAAAGCATTTTTAGCAGGCTGGATAGATTCATAGAACATGGTCTGCTCATTCCATAAAGGATATTCTTTTATAACGCGATGCTGAATGCTATTGGTGTTATAAAACGATTGGGGAGTCTGAATAAAAGCAAGCTTCGGGTCATCAAAATAACCTACTGTTCTTTCAATAAATTCAGGATTCGGAATATGATCGGCATCAAGAGTAATAACAAATTCCGCAGTAGACATACTTAACCCAAAATTCATATTACCTGCCTTTGCATGAAGGTTGGAACGCCTTGTTCCATATGCTACTCCCAAATACTCTGCCATTTGCTTGATCTCAGGACGATTACCATCATCGAGAACAAAAACATTGTTAACGCCTCGAATTTTTAATGCTCCACGCGCTGTAGCTTCTACAATGGCTCGCGATTCATTAAGAGTTGGAATCAAAACGTCTACTGTAGATTTTTTAGTAAGAGGACGAAAATGCGCATATTGCAGAGTTCGTGTACAGTAAAGAGAAATAGTAAAAAAGACAATACGATAGATTTCTGCCAAAAGCATTAAGGGAATAAACCAGAATGTCCATGTAACGGTAAAGTGAAAAATAAGAATAAAAAAGAAGGAACTAACAGTAAGATAAAGAGGAAAAAGATAAGGAAAATACCAAGGATTTTTTTCGTTATAAAAAGTAAGTTGATAAGAATTTTCTGCCTGATCCATGCCAAACTTCCCTACGGCAGGAAAATGTAGTAATCAAAGATTATAACAGAAAAAAAGAATATAAAAAGTAAGAGCTGCTGTTATTTTATTCCCGCTTTGGCAAAGCGGAAGAGAATCCACTCTGGAACGGCATTATCTACAGTTGGACTAAAAAGTTCAAGACGGATAGGCCAATTGTCTCCACCTTTTAAGAGAAGTGAGTTTCTGTGCTCTGCATCAAAAAATGGCGTATTAAGGTTAGGCTCGATAAGAGCATGGACACGAGGTGACAATCCAATGGCTGACTTTGTCTGAGTGATCCAGTCAATCTTCTCTTCAGTTTGAGGAACTGGACGGAGAAGCTTATCGATTTTTGGTCTATCATGTCTATTAGAAAGATATACCATATCAATAGGAACATCACTTGGAGGGATATACATTTTCACCTCTGGATCAAGTCGATAATGAATACCGGCGACAACTCGATTTCTATCGAAATAATATTTCCAATCTTGGCCTTCTTCTCCAGTCATAGCGATATCACCACTTGAAATTAGTGCTTCTAGATCTCCATTTTCAATTGTTTTGCCATTCCACAAAAAAAGACTTCCAACTCCTGTACCTTCTGGGATTTTTACTGGACGATTCCCAACATTTGATAGAGGAATGGAGGCATGTGACTCACCGTTGTGTTTGTTGCGATAAGTCGACTCAATGACTTGTGGCGTCTCGCTGCCAACTTCTACTCCAAGCTGCATAAGAATACTACGAGTTGACATCCGTGCCTGAGAAAGAAGCTCTGCGTCAGGAGGTAAATCATCAGGTGTTACTCTTACATCAACAATGGTCGAGGTATGGGGACGCAAGGTTATATCATGAATAGTCTTAAGATCCGGTCCAATCCAAAACTTTCCCTCAGGAATTTTTAATTGTTCTTCACGAGATACTAAATGCCTAAGTGGTCTTCCATTTTCAGAAATCATTCCTGAATTCTATCAGAAAGGTGAATAATAATCAAACTATAGGGTGTTTGTATTATGCTTTTAGAGAGTCATCAAGCCTTCTAGCTACATCATCCCAATTAACTATATTCCACCAGGCTTCAATATAGTCTGGTCTTTTGTTGTAATACTGAAGGTAGTAGGCGTGTTCCCATAGATCAAGACCTAAAAGTGGTGTTTTACCTTGAGTTAGAGGTGTATCTTGATTGGGAGTACTCATGAGGGCTACTTCCTTCCCGTCAAGTACCAACCATTGCCAGCCGCTGCCAAAGACTGTTAAAGCTCTTTCTGTGAACTGTTCTTTAAATGTCTTAACATCACCGAATGTGTGTTGCATTTTATCAAGAAGAGTACCAGTTGGCTCCTGGTCCTTTTTAGGTGCCATCATCGTCCAAAACATGGAGTGATTGAAGTGTCCGCCGCCATGATTACGAACTACTCCACGAATATCTTCTGGCACCTCATCCAAAGATGTAACTAACTCCTCAATTGTTTTATTTTGCCACTCTGGATATTTCTCAAGAGCTTTATTTAAGGTATCAACATACGTTTTGTGGTGCTTATCGTGATGAAGATGCTGAATATCACTACTAATAAAAGGAGCGAGAGCATCATAATCATAGGGAAGATCGGGTAAAGTAAACATAGAAAACAATGCTACTATACCAGATAAAAAAGTATTTCCACAATAAGAAATATTACACAGTCAGAAGTCTAGGGTTAATTTAGTGCCATTCTATAGGCAGATGCACCATCATCGTAAGCGTTTTTCTTAATTTTCTCTGTCTTAAAGCCGAATTTTGCTTCAGCCATTCTTTTCATAGGGACGTTATCCAAACGAGTATGGATGATAATCTTATTCGATTTTTTCTTTTTAAGAGTTTTTATCCCTTGTTTAAAAAGCTTTTCTCCTAATTTCTTACCTCGATAGTCTTTATGGACGGCAATCGAGCCTATCTCACCAATTCTGACTACTCGTCCATTTGGTAATCTTTTATCCCAAACTTCAGTATGGACATACCCAATAACACCTGACTTATTTTTTATTACTTGAATACTATGAGGATTTTTCTTTAGTTCCCGTTTAAAAGTATACTCAGTCCAATAATCCACAGGAAAAAGCTCCTTTTCTAAGGAGACGAGGGAAGGGAGATCTGTTTCCTGCACGTTTTGCGGGCGGAAAGCTCTAATAGTTGGTAAAACACGTAAAAAGTTCGTCATCCGGGGATTATAGCTAAATTGAGGCCCAAAGTCAACCTATAGTATTAAGATCGTTTCATCAGCTCGATCATAACAAAGAGGATATATAGAGCCAATAAAACGAAACCATTTCGGCGGGAGATATGTTTTTGCTTATGAGAGAAAAAGTAGAACAAGCCAAGAGCAATAGCAATAAACCCGAATGTTATCAGAAAGTTACTGTCTGTTATTACTTCGCCATTATGTAAGAGCGTAAAGACTCCAAAAAGGAAGGTACTTACAGCTCCTGCACCTACATAGTCTCCAATAGCTAGCTTCTTTTCTCCCGCCACTACCGAACGAATAGCCAAGGTTAATTCAGGCAGATCAGTTCCTAAGGCTATTACAAAAAGTCCGATATAAAAGGCAGAAATTTTAAAAACATCAGCGAAATACAGTGTCTTATCGACAATAAGATTACTTGCCACAAAGACAATCCCAAGTCCCACAAGTATTTTGAAGAGATCTTTATAGGAATATGCTTTTAAATCAAGGAGCCTTTCATTCTTTTTATCAAAAATACCATTTTTTCTTTGGATGAGATAAAGGAGTCCCATATAAGATCCAATCATGAGTAAGCCTTCCACGTTAGTCACCCTTCTATCCAAAATAAAGACAGACGGGAGGATAATAACGCCAATTGTTGCTAAAAGAGCTTTCCTATCCATCTCATCCTTAAAACTAATCCCTTTCCCAAAGATAGCCAGTACCGGAATAACCACCAAAAAGAGTACGACAATACCGCCTAAGAGATTGCCAGCAAATATTTCCGCATCATGATCCGCGACAGCTTGAAGCCCAACAGAAAATTCAGGAGTAGAGGTCAAAATACCTAAAAAAACGAATGAGAAAGCAAAGGGGGAGAGCTTAAGAGTAGATGAGAATTTGCTGACTGCTTTTACAATAAGACCTGCCCCAAACCAAATCAGAACAAAGGAGCAAATATAGAGAATAAGGTTGAGCCAGATCATCTACTCACTCTAGTATAGTAGGAGAAGTTAGGATAAACAAGAACGACCACTACGCAACCAAGTTGTACACCTATGTTATAATCGAAATATGGCTGAAAAAAAAATAGAAAATCCAAGCGTTTCGATAAATACAAACACTGTCATAGGAAGTACATACGCACAAATCGCTAGGGTAACAGTTACCGATATTGATATAACTATTGAATTTGCATTTGTTCATCCTGCTGAAGGAACATCAGGACAATCTGTGGCAAGAATTACTATGCCATTAATGGCTGGAGTAGATTTAGGTCAAACCATATTAACTCTTGCAAAGGTTAGTAATAATAGGAAAGAAGGAAAGAAAAATGACTAATTTACAAAACTTTACAAATCCAACTTTTATAACAAAAGAAGTAAGAGACGTTTCTTCAAATAAATTAGAAGGAATGCGTATTGAGTGGAAAAGTATATTGGCAGATCTTAAATCATCTGGACCTATAAAATTAGTTAATTCTATTAAATTTATAACATACGTTCAATTCCTTCGTAACGACGTAAGAAATAATCGCAATAATTACAAAAAATATCCAAGAATGGATGAAAAAGATTGGGAATAAAATAGAATGTATGAGATCAGGTTTGTAAGCGCTCGAGTTAAACGAAACCATATTAAACTCCTCAAGATACTCTCCAAGGTTGTAAAAGATAGGTTAAGAGAAAGATTAGAAAGTTATCCATATCCAAATCCTCACTATCATGGAGAACAAAAATTCCCCTCAAAAGTTGAACAAAAAGGAATATTGTATTGTTATGAAGTAACTGGAGGAGATAGAATTTTATATGATGTTGATGAAGTTGAAAAAATCGTAATAATCCATTTTGCTGGTAATCATGATGAGGAAATACAATTTTTCAGAAAGTATAGTTAAAACTTCTCAAAGTGATTTACATACTATATAGCTTGATATCCGCGATTAGGCTGGTGAATCATAGCAATTAAACCAATTTGGAGATTTGAGGCTAAGTATTACTGTTGAGCTTGGCTGAGCGTATGGGTCAGGACCTATTTAGTCGTTATAATGAATAAGTATCTACATTGCTAAATCTTTGAAATACTACTTTTTCTTTTTACCGGTGAGGATTAGAGTATTAGAAGGATCACTATGGACTCCGCCGCTATTTACATGTTTATCTTCAATTTTGGCACCATTTTTAATTACATAAATAAGTGCCATAGCATGACCACGTCCTAATCCATAATCTTCTTTTAACCAATTAATAATTTCACCAGCTTTAGTCTCTTTATCAAAGCCTTTTGATTTGGCCTCATCAATGAACTCTTGAGGAGTTTTACCTGTCTTCTCTTCAATATTATTCAAATACGCTTGAAATGACATATAAATAGTGTAGCAAAAAAATCTATAATATGAAGTATAAAAATGAAAGGATGGTCTAGAACTAAATTATCACTATAAGCGTATTTTTCAGCAACTTTAAATGATGATTAAGCTTTTTGGAGAAAAATATTTACAAATCAGTTTTGATATTGAAAGCGATGAATTAGAGCTTTAGGGTTATAGTTTTTATTTGCTGAGAGCTCGGTCTGGAATCTTCTTATCCTTCTAGCAGTGTATCAACTCCAGGCTAAATGAGACAAACAAGACAGAAAAACCTCTTGACAAATAATTAGCAGTCGTTGTATTATAGTGCCAGATATGAGTTAATATAACCTTATCTAAGCAGTCAGGAATTCTCAGCAAATGTGAGGAAAACTTGATTACTTTCTTCACAACATCCGAAATTCGCCAGACTACTTCTAAAAACAAATTTTAATAAACAATAAAAGAAAGGAGGTGACAGAATATGGCATATGATTTAGTACCAAGCAGATTACTGTCTTTTCCATCATTACAGCTTCCATCTATTTGGAATGACGATGATAACTGGCTAACTAATCCAAGTAGCCCAAGTGGGTTATCAGTATCAGAAGATGAGAAAAAAATCTATATTGAGGCTTCTCTTCCAGGTATTGATCCTAAAAATATCGAAATAACATTTCAGGACGGGTATCTCTGGATTAGAGGAGAAACCAAAGAGGAAGATAAAGATAAGGGTAAGAAATACTACAGGCAAGCATCAAAATCTTTCTCTTATAGAGTTGCAGTACCAGGAGACATTGACAACAGCATTGATCCGACCGCAACATATAAACATGGCGTCATGACTGTTGCCTTTATGAAATCTCCAAAGTCTCAACCTAAAAAAATCCAGATTCAAGCGGTAAGTGAGGATAGTAAGGAGTAATAAAACAATCTCACTTTCTTGCAAACCCCACACATCAAATGGTGGGGTTTGTTAGTGTAAAGTTTACAGGTCAATTAGTTCTTTCGGTAAACCCAAGAACTTTGGCAATTTCCAAATTCAATTCTTTGTCCGAATGTTTTAAGGAAAAATGAGGAATTTAGCAAGCCCCTCAAGCCATTCAGAGACCTGGGTCATGAGGGGATGCCCGTCTTGGCTGGCCTTCCTGGACGAAGTTGGAACTTTTTATTCCACTCTTTAGTTGCTACACTTTTTTTATGTACGCTTATCCACGTAAATATTATACGTATATAGCAAAGTGTGCGGATGGATCTTTTTACACAGGCCAGACAAATAACTGGTACTTCAGAGAGAAAGATCATAACGGAAAAGGACTCTTCCCAGGAGCCAGATATACTAAATCAAGAAGACCAATTCACATAGTGTACACAGAAGAGTGGACAACCAGAGCTTTTGCAATGCATAGGGAAAAAGTATTAAAACAATTGAGTCACCGACAAAAGGAAGAACTGATAGAAGGGATTGTAAATTATTAAATATGAAATTATTTACCTCTTTCAAGATCAAGATTCATCCATCATACCAATTCTTTCATAGTCCTCTAAAAATTTGATAGCTTCAGCGAGGGAACTACATTCTGAATCAGGAACAATATATCCGATACCATCCCTGTCGGACAACTTCCTTTTTCTCTGAGTATTAAAAATATAAAATCCATTCTCGCTCTGGACGATATTAAACCAATATTTCTTAATAAATTTTGATTTAATAATTGAATTTATCATTATTTTGATTGGTCTTACAGCAATCTTAATTCAATTCGCGAAAAAGAATTTAAAGAATTTAGCTATTGAATCATTAATTAGCTTTATAAATCCTTCTAGTTCTTCTAAAGTAATCTTCGTGTGTCCTTTGGAAAAATCCATTAACTCTCCACGTTTATATGCCTTTGCCATATTAATTTTTGTGGTCTCGAGATCATCTTTACTATTTCCATACTGTATAAACCATTGAGAATGTGCGATGTCATTTCTTATCTCTACACATTTTTGTAATAGAGTGTATACTTCTTTAAATTCCCCCTCTTTTTCTTTACCTAATCTCTCTAAAATAAGTGCTCTGAGCAAATTTAGCTTTTCAAAATATTCAAGAGGGACTGTAACTCTTCGACCAATTTGTTGTTTTGTACTAGCATCTTCATCCGCATCCAACAACTCCCATATCCAAAACTCAATATTAGATTCTAAATGATTCAGTA
>JBDHUU010000016.1:0-11472 GCA_039809285.1 Candidatus Levyibacteriota bacterium | reverse complement strand
GTCTTTTACCTCCTGCAGCAGATAAAGGAAGCTGTCCGACTCGGTTTGAATATTTTATCAAAGGAACACAGCCTAAGAGATCTGACGCTGGTCTTCAGAAAGTCTTTATTGATAAGACTACGAATGACTTGGCTAAGCCGGGACAGACAGAGAACGTTGAAGAACGCGATGAAGTAATCATTACTGATCCTCTTAATAATCGCTACTGCGTTACCTGCTCACATCCATCCCCCACACCTTGACAGCTCGCATCCATTTATCTTAGTATGAATATACATGCGAAACTCCCTTTTTGTTGTTATTTCATCTCTTGTATTTTTGGTAGCCCCATCAGTAGCTGCCGCACAAACAATGACTCCTCCTCCTCACCAGCAAATCCAGACGTTAAAAAATGACTTTAAACAAGCAAAATCTACTGCGCGCGCTACATTTAAAGAAAAACTTTCGCAAATTAAAGACACTCGTAAACAGACAATTGTAGATAAGGTAGATAGCCGTATCCAAGAAATTAATACTAAGAAGACAACCCAAATGAGTGATGCGCTTACTCGTTTGACTACTATCCTCGATAAAGCAACCGAGCAAGTAACTCCATCAACCTCCTCCTCTGCAACAGATCTTATAACTACTGCTCGCACTAAGATAGCAGCTGCAGAAGCTGCCGTTGAAACTCAAAAAAATAAAGACTATGTATTTCCGATCACAACAGATGCTACACTTGGCCAAGTAGTGAGAACCACACTCCAGACATTCTCAAATGATCTGAGTACGACTCACAAAGCTGTCGTTGACGCTCGCCAAGCAGTCATTGATGCAATAACGACTATAGAATCTGACACTACCACTGTTACGCCAACGGGAGAGGGGGAATAATCTTTAAGTATGGATCCAAACACTCAAACACCAACTCAACAAGTGCCGCCTCCAGTACAAGAAGCTCCCTCTCCTATGCCTAATCCAGCACCTGAGGGAACAGTTCCTCCTGTACAACCTACTTCTCCACCACCTGAGCCGTTAAATAAGGAAGCTAATAAAAAATCAGTTATTCTCATCAGCGGGATTATCATTCTTATTATTATCTTTGTAATTCTTAGTATTATTCTTTTGATGCGTAATGGAACGCCTAAGGCAGCAACGCAAACTCAAGACATTGTTCCGACGTCTGTACCTACCGTCACGCCTGTTCTTTCTCCTGAAGCATCAACCTCAAGTGAGTTAGAAGAAGCAAATCAAGTGGATACAGGTGACCCAACGACTGATATTACTGAGGTGCAGGATGACGCCTCCCAACTCTGATTTCTACTTTTCCTCCTTTTCAAGCCAAATATCCTTTAGTATAATCTCACCATTCCTGCTCTTAACAAGAAATTTCGTCTTGCTTTTTTGTCGTGACAAATTACTATGCATCTTTTATTTTATCTTATTAGCTGGCTCGGCCTTTTCCTCATCACTATCGGTGATGTTGTTTTCGCTGTTATTTCAGTACTATTATTTATAGTTTCAAGCTTTTTTAAGTCAATAAAGAGAGTTATTACTGGCAGCAAACATGCTATTAAGAAAAGTTTTGCAAAACTTGGAGTAGTTCTAAAAAATGAAAAACAGACTATACATGTTCCACGAAAAAACAAAACCCATAGCACGAAAAAAAGACGCTATCAAACTGTATCACCTATTCTAACAAAATTGCGCTATTTCTTTATCGGTTTTCTCTTTTCGACTCTCTTTATCTTTTTGCCGCTTGTTGTGTATGTTTTTCTGCAGGACTTACCCCATCCAAATGAATTAGTCACTCGCCAAATTCCTCAGACAACGAAGATTTATGACAGGCATGGAACACTTCTCTATGAACTCTATGCAAGTCAAAATCGAACACTTGTTCCTCTTTCAAGTATTCCAAAGACACTTCAGCAGGCAACTCTTGCTATTGAAGATAAGAATTTTTATAAACACCCAGGTTTTGATATCTCATCTATTATCCGCGCGTTAAAAGAAGATCACGAAGCAGGACGAATCCTTCAAGGAGGTTCTACCATCACTCAGCAGCTTATTAAATCCTCAATGCTTACACCCGAGCAAAGTCTCACCAGAAAAGCAAAAGAGATTGTCCTTGCTTTCTGGGCTGAGCGAACTTACAGTAAAGATCAGATCTTAGAGATGTATTTCAACCAAGTTCCTTATGGGGGAACTGCTTGGGGTGTAGAGGCTGCTTCTGAAACATACTTTGATAAAAATGTAAGAGACTTAGATCTCGCACAGAGTGCTTTCTTAGCAGGGCTTACATCCAGTCCCACAACATATTCTCCTTATGGTGAGAATCCGACACTTTGGAAAAAACGCCAGAAAGAAGTCCTATCCCGTATGGTCGCTCTCAAATATATTACTGAGAAACAAGCCAAAGAGGCAGAAAAAGAACAGCTGCAATTTAGCAGAAATCAAGATGCATTCAAGGCACCTCACTTTGTTAATTATGTTAAAGACTACTTAGTTAAAAAATACGGTCTCGCCATGGTTGAGAAAGGCGGGCTGCAAGTCATAACGAGTCTTGATCTCTCACTGCAAAATAAAGTTCAGGACATTGTCCGAGATGAGGTTAACAAAGACGCCTATCTTAATTTAACTAATGGAGCGGCAGTTGTCTCAGATCCTAAAAATGGCGATATTTTAGCGATGGTTGGTAGTAAGGACTTTAATGATCCCAATGGCGGTAATGTTAATGTAACAACTGCGCTTCGTCAACCTGGGTCTTCTATAAAGCCTGTTACCTATGCTGCTGCGTTATCCAATGGGTTTACAGCCACATCAGTTCTTGATGATTCACCAGTAAGTTTCCCTACAGGAAGCGGAACATACAGCCCAGTTAACTATGATGGGAAATTCCATGGAAAGATTTCACTGCGCTTATCGCTAGCTAACTCCCTTAATATCCCTGCTGTAAAAACACTACAAGCTGTAGGAGTTCCAACAATGGTACATTTAGCGCGGGATATGGGAGTAAAAAGCTGGGATCCTGATGGAAACTATGGCTTATCAATTACCTTAGGTTCAGCTGAGGTGACAATGCTAGATATGGTAACCGTCAATGGCACGCTAGCCAACAGCGGAAAAAGAGTTGATCTCAATCCTGTTCTTAAAATTACTAACTATAAAGGCAATATTTTAGACGATAAAAAAACTATCTCTTCTCGCCAGATCCTTCAGCCGGGTGTTGCCTATATTATCTCAAGTATTCTTTCAGATAATCAAGCCCGCTCTATGGAATTTGGGCCTAACTCTCCTCTTAATATTCCAGGACATACCGTCTCTGTTAAAACCGGAACAACAGATAATAAACGAGATAACTGGACAAATGGCTATACTCCAGACTATGTGGTAAGTGTCTGGGTAGGAAATAATGATAATAGTCCTATGAGTCAGGCATTGGCATCAGGTATTACAGGAGCAGCGCCTATCTGGAATCGAATTATGACTCTCCTTCTCTCCAATAAGCCTGATACGAAAATACCAATGCCAGATGATATCGTAGGGATTCCTTGCAACGGAAGGACTGAATATTTCCTCAAAGGCACCGAGGCTAATGCTAACTGCAGACAATTCTTCTTTACTACTACTCCTGGACCGAGTCAGTAGTAATCTTAAGAAGTTCATAATAGCGAGCTTCTGGATTTTCTCCTCCAAAAAGAAAGCTTGTGCTTACGAAACGACTTGCTCCTGCCTGCAAACCCTGCTTTATTGTCTGAGCATTAATTCCCCCATCTATCTCAATTGGGAAAAGATCTTGCTCAGATAACTCTTTGACCTTTTCCAGATGCTTGGGTATAAATTCCTGACCGGAAAAACCTGCATTAATAGTCATAATAAGTACTGTATCTAAATCCTGATAATTCACTTTTATTTGATCAAGACTCGTCTTGCCATCAATTGCCAAGCCTACTTTACCTACATTTTCTGCTCGAGCCACAAAGCTAGCCTGATCAGACATCTTCTCAATATGGCCAATAAAACGCCGGAACCCTGCTTTGGACCAGGCTTCAAGATAGCTTTCTGGCTCCTCAACCATCAGGTGGACTTCAAAAAGCATATCCTGGGTATATTTTTTAAAAGGAGTAGGATCTAAAAAAGTTTTACGAGGAGCAAAAATACCATCGATAGCATCTATATGTATTTTTTTTGCAAAAGACTTCACTGACTCAATCTTACGTTCGATTTCAGACCAATCTTGTTCGTTAATACCAGGGAGAACTTCATGCATGCTTTTCAAGCTCCGTAATTTTAGCGATTCTCCTTACAAAACGTTCTTCTGGAGTAAATTGTGTATTTAAAAAAGCTTTTACAACATTTACTGCTTCGCCTTTTGAGACATAATCTGATGGAAGAGCAAGAACATTGATATTATCATCCTGTCGACACGCCTTTACCTCCTCGACACGATGACAAACACTGCACCTAATTCCTGGTATCTTGTTGGAAGCGATGCACATCCCTGCCCCGCTTCCACAAACTAAAATCCCGCGTGCTTCTCTGTCACTAGCAACTTTCTGACCGACAAGTACTGCATAATCGACAAAGTCATCCTGGGGATTGTGATCTACAGCACCCATATCAACAATAATTTCTCCACTTAATTCTTTTTTTATCAGCTCCTTCAGCTCAAAACCTCTATGATCTGCGCCTATATAAATAGTCATCGTTGTTCTAACTCCTTGAGAGTCAATAATCCTTTCTGCGAACCTACTTTACCAATAACTGATGAGGCATTATACGTTCCCCAGTCCATACACTCAGCAATAGTTCTTTTTTTAAGATACGCTGCCAAAAACCCAGCCGAATATGCATCTCCTGCTCCTGTTCGTTCAACACTTGGTACCTTTAATGCTTCTCTGTAGTGTATACTACCACGTTCATCAATACAGTACGAGCCCCTTTCTCCATCAGTTATAATTATCATGCGTGGACCTTTATTCTTTAAAAGCGATAACAACTCTTTAACATCTCCCACCGTACCAATAATTTTTTCTGCTTCCTCTTTATTAACAAAAAGTATTGTTGTTAGAGGTAAAAGAAAGGAGAAAGTGCCTACTCCATCCTTAAATTGGAGAGATCCTGGATTGAAAGCCAAAACCGTATCATGATTTTTTGCGATATATTGAGCAACTCGCTCATAGACATGTGCCCACTTATGCCCAAGTGAAGTAAGATAAATAAGATCAGTCTTAATATCATCAAAAAAGAAAGAATGATCTCGCTCTTGATGCTCGACAAAGAGTGTCCGTTCTCCTTGAAAGTTAATGCCTATACTAAAAGATGATTGTCCTTTGTGCCTTATGACCTTAGATAAATCTACTCTCTCATCTTTAAGTCCGTTAACTATTTTTTCTGAGAATTCATCACTTGCTAACTCTGCAACAAGTGCTGTATTAAATCCAGCTCGTGTTAAACCCACCCCCACATTACATGCATTACCTCCTAGTAAGAACTCGCAGGAGCTCAGAGGAATTTTCTGCCCATAAGGCACACTTAAAAGACGTTCAGGCTTATTAAGCTTGATGGTGTGATCGTGATCTTGAAGCGTAAGGAATGCGTCAATTACGGCATTACCCACAGTGATACAGTCAAAAGTGGACATAGTGAAAATAGGATTATTCTGTTCCTACTATCACTATAGCATCTGAGTCTGCTGTTTCAGCAAGTGTTTGAATCTTTGGATCTACACTATAGTCTTTTGATAAATCAGTCTTAAGCTGAGCGGCGAATTGGTTTTTACTCTTTTTAATTTGAATTACTGTCTGTGTGTAATCAAATGTGTCAGCATTGCCTGTTGAGGTGACAGTATACCCAGCATTCTTAAGAAGTGTGGCTACTTTGCCAGCTTGCCCCGATACTCCTGAACCATTGAGTACTTCTATGTCCAAAGATTTACTAGTAGGAGTTGGAGTCACCTTTCCAGAAGGTGTAGGAGTCAATTTTCCACTAGGTGTTGCTGAAGGCTCAACAGTCGGAGTGGGAGTAACCTCGATAGTTGGTGTGGGAGTAGGTGAAGGAGCAGTCTCAGGGATAGTCTTTTGGGAAAGAAAATAGTTACCGGCAAAAATAGCTGCTCCTATAATAAATATAAAGAGGATAACATAGATAAAAGCCTTTCTCTTTGGCGAGTGAGTTCTCTTAGGAGGAGAATTAAAGTTGCTTAAATTACTGAATTGATTGTCCATATAATCTTTTCGTACCTTTAGATCACCAATGAGTTTAGCACACTTTTACAGTTTTGCAACTTGAGCTTACATTTATTCCTATAATAGTAGAGCTTACTTATTTGCTATAATGGGTAAATGCCCAGACTCCAGCGTTTTTTGTTGTTTGTTTTTTCGGTTGTTTTAATCGTAGTCTCACTTCCCGTTCCTCGTTCTTATTCTGATGAACTCGATGATATTAACAAGCAAATAAATGACCTAACAACTGCTCTTAATCAATCCGTAGCAGCAACCAAGCCGCTTGAGTCTCAACTCAACGCTATGCAATCACAAATTCAAGGTATTAAAAATCGTGTGAGTGCGATTGAGACAGATATGGTTGTTAAGAAGAAAAATATTGATGATGGCTATAAGGACTTAGCGACTAAAGAAGATCTTCTTAATCAAACTGTAAGAGACTATTATATTAAGAGCTATTACAATACTCCGCTTCAACTGTTCCTCTCTGCAGGATCAGCTTCACAAATTACCCAAATTTTGGCTTACCAACGGGCAAAAACCAATCAGGACAAAAGTGTTATTACGAGTATTGCACTCACTATTACTGACTTAGAGACGAGAAAAACAGCACTTGAAAGCGAACAGAAACGTCTTATCAGCCTTAAGACAACTCTTGATGAACAGTCAACTAAACTAGCAGGAATTGTCCAAGGAGCAAAGTCTTATCAATCAGAAGTAAGTGGACAGTTAGCCGAGCTCTCAGCCAAACAGCAATCAATTATTAACTCTCGCTCGGGTGGATTTACTGCCAATGTAGGAGATAGTGATCTTGCAGATGATTACAATGCTTCAATCAAAGGTTTTCGTGAATCAGCACCAAGCGGGTATTTCGGAGTATTCTCCTTTGGAGCATACACTCACCGTAAAGGAATGAGCCAATATGGAGCGCGTGGAAGAGCCCAATCAGGGCAAGATGCTAAGACAATTCTTAAAGCCTATTATGGTAAGGAACCAGTTGGGAAAGATACGGGTGGAGATATTCAAGTAGATGGCTTTGGCAGTATGAGTTTTGAAGATAGATATCTCATGGGAATTGCTGAAATGCCTTCCAGTTGGCCTAAAGAAGCACTTAAGGCGCAAGCAATTGCAGCCCGTACCTATGCATATCGTTATAAAACAGAAGGAAGATCAATCTGCACAACGGAGGCATGTCAGGTATTTAATTCAGGAAAAGCAGATAATCCTCCTCAAGCATGGAAAGAAGCTGTACAGGAAACAAAGGGCCAAGTACTTGAGGATGTTGTCACCTATTATGCATCTACTCATGGAGGATATGCTTCTCCTATCGGCTGGGATACGTCAGATGGTTCAGGCGGCAATGACTTTATCAACAAAGCCTGGGAAAAAACAGGAGGCTCTCCGTGGCTGTATAAAGCATGGTACACCGAAGGATATAGTATCAGCTCAGATAAATGTGGACGAAGTAATCCGTGGCTTAGTCCTCAAGAAATGGCAGATATCGTAAATGCGGTAATTGCTCTAAGAACTGGTGGTATTGATACTTCACGAATCACTCCAGTTAGCTCATGCTGGGGCGGCAATCCTTATAGTATGGATGAATTAAAAAATCTGGTAGCAGGAAAGGGTGGAATTAGCAGCGCAACGAGCGCCTCAGTCAGTCAAGGAAATGGATCGACAAATACTGTTACCATTAATGGTATCAGTATATCTGGAGATGATTTTAAAAAAGCTTTTAACCTCCGAGCACCTGGACGACTCTCTATTCCCCAGAGTGGCTTTGCCTTCTTTAATATAGAACACAAGTAATATTCTCCTCCCAGCACTGATAAGGTATAATACAGAGGATTTATGGTTAATCTATACACATCTGATGATAGTAAGCCTAAAGCAAAGGCTGAAACTCCTTTACTCACTACACCTGAGGCAAATCCAGGACAGGTTAAATTGGAGCGTGACGAGCCGCATATTTTGGCCAGCTTTCATGAGAAGCCAGAGGGAATCAGTTTTGCTAACCAGGATTCAGGCGAGGAAGTTCTCCTTTTTTTACGTCGACACTATATCACTAATCTTTCCTGGCAGATAGCAACAATTGTCTTTGTTATGCTTCCTCTTCTTGCCTTTGCAGCTTTTCCTTATCTTAATATTGCTCTTCCTATCGCGGTTCCCTTTAACTACATTCTTATCTTAGTTCTTTTTTACTACCTTATCGTTTTTGGCTACGCTTTTGTGAGCTTTATCGTCTGGTTTTATAATGTCGGGATTATTTCCAATCATAGAGTAATCGATATCGATGTTAATGGAATCAGTTCAAAAGACATAGCTGCGACAGACCTCAAGGATATTATTGATATTTCTTACAAGCAATCGGGGCTCCAGCAAAATCTATTTGATTTTGGGGATGTAGAGATGGAGACAGAAGCAGAAAAGCCCAACTTTGAATTCCTTAGTGTCCCGCATCCCGCAAAGGTAGTCGATCTTATTAGTAAACTTAATGTTAATAGCAGACGATGATATTACCTAACCTTACCTTCGATTTAACACTTCTTATTAAGCTCTTTTTCTTAGTAATTATAGGGCTTTACTCAGCATTTGTCTTAATCGTTTTTATCAATGTCAGATCATTAACGAAGCTCATTCTTATAAAGAGTTCCTCTGGATCACAGCTTATTACTATCCTCACACTTGTCTATCTTCTGCTCACGGTTTTCCTTTTTATCCTCGCACTTGTTATACTATAGTGGCATGAGCGGGACCAACTTAAGTTTTGCCAAAATAGTTGCTACTCCAACTCTTACCAGCTGGTCACAAGCCTATAACGCTGGCAGTCTTTTTATTGTCCTTTCTCTCACAAGCAGTAGCGAAGATCTCCAGAAAGAGCTCCCCCAGAAGGGCAAACAAATTCTTAATAACCTCGAGGCGGAATTTTTCGGACTAGAAGAGAAGACATTTGAGACAATCCAGAGGGCAATTACAGCCTCTATCGCTGATATTGATGAAGAGATAGAGTTATCCTTAAGCCTTACCTATTGCAAAGAAAATGCCCTTTATTGTTTTGTCATAGGTAACGGGAGAATTACTCTTAAAAGAAATGATAAGATTGGTGTTGTCCTTGAAGAACTTAATGCATCAAACCGCGAAATTAAAAGCTCATCGGGTTATCTAGAGACAGATGATTTAATTCTTATCCAGACTTCTCAATTTGCAGAGAGTGTTCCTGCCAAAACTATTTTGGAAGCAATGGATAATACTCTACCAAACGATATCGCAGAGACTATCTCTCCAAGCGTTCATGGAGGTAGTGAGGGTGGAGCTTCAGCAATCATTCTCTCATATAAAGGCGTCCCCCGTGCACTTGATGAGGAAACAGTTGAGGAGAAAGAAGAAAATGAAGAGTCACCTACAGCTGTAGCAGCTTCAGCTCCACACCCATCTCCTTCCTTTCCTATCAACCAGCCGCCTGACTTAACAAAAGATGCTCCCATGAGTACTTTTAACGAGGAACGCCAAGAGTCAAGTGAGGAATTTAATGACGATGAATTAGATTCACCATCGCTTCTTGATACTCTTAGAAGTCGCCTTCCACATCTCCCAAATCGTAATCTTCCCCGTCAGAAAAAGCTTTTACTTGGTATTACAGTTCTTCTGGTGGGATTATTAATAGCGAGTATTTTTGTTGTTCAGAAACATACGGAGTCGAATAAAGACCATGAACTATTTGTCCAAATATATAATTCTGCTAAGAAAGATTATGATGAAGGTGAAGGACTTCTCTCCCTCAACAAATCCCTCGCGCTTGATGATTATAAGTCAGCCAAAACTACGCTTAGTGGAGCTTCAGGAAAGTTTAAAGCTGGATCAAATGAGGCACAGCAAATAGTTGAACTTACAGCTAAAGTTGATGCTAGGCTTAATGAGTTGGGAGGCTCAAGCTCTCCTTCTGCCACCGAAGCAGACTCTTCATCCTCGCCTGTACTAAAAGCGCTTCTTGATGACTCATCGTTACTTGGAGCGGCGGAAGAAGATGGTACTATCTATACCCTTTCTAGTAAAGCCATTTCAAATGGTTCAAAAGACTTAATAAAAAATGACGACAACTGGAAAAATGCCAAAGCTCTAGGGACATTTTCAGGCAATTTTTATGTCTTAGACCCTAAAGAGGGGCTTATTAAGTTCGTCCCTACAGGAGATGACTATGCAACCTCTACCTACTTCAAAGGAGACGCACCTGATCTAACAAAAGCAGTGAGTCTGGCAATTGATAGTTCAATCTATATTTTGTTTAGCAATGGCTCCATTGAGAGATATACAAAGGGTACAAAAGATAGCTTTACGATAAGTGGCTTGAGCAAATCCCTTTCTTCTCCAAAAAACATCTATACATCAGGAGATATTGAAAATTTGTATGTACTGGATCCTAGCAGCTCACGTATAGTAAAACTCGACAAATCAGGAACATTTGTATCTGAATATACCTCTCCGACATTTAAGGGTGCTCGAGCCTTAACTGTTAGTGATGATGAAAAGACTGCCTATGTCCTCTCGGGAAATAAGATCTACAAACTCTCGCTCTAATTTACAATCCCCTTCTGATCCTCTATCATATGCTCATGAAAATAAGTAATAAGCGTGCATATTATGACTATGAACTTCTTGAGACCTTCGAAGCTGGAATAAATCTTCAAGGCCAAGAAGTAAAAGCAGTTCGTGAAGGTCATGCTGACCTTACGGGAAGCTTTGCTAGAATTGTCGGGAGTGAAGCGTATTTGGTCAATGCCAAGATCTTTCCTTACGAGTACGCGAGGACGTCAGACTATGATCAGAATCGAACAAGAAAATTACTCCTTCATAAGAAGCAGATCATTAGTCTCAAGGCTAAAACGGATGGGTCAAGCTTGACAATCGTGCCTGTTTCGTTGTATACTACGCGTAATCTCATTAAGGTCGAACTCGCACTTGGGAAGTCACGAAAACAATTTAACAAGCGCGAACAGAAAAAACGGCGAGATTTAGACCGAGAGACACAAGCTCTCCTCAAATCCCGCTAACGATCTTAATTCCCAATCAGCATTCGCTTATGCTCTTTGAGACCGGAACGCTTGAAGAGTATAAGGGGATGAACTGATTCGACGAGATCTGTACTTTAAAAACTGCAAGCCGACATTGATTAGTTGTCGTAAAACAGGATCAAAAAAATAAATGCTAAAAATAGCATTGAAGCTTTAAGAGCTGAGAAGGATGCGATTCTCGCAGAACTTCAATCTCTTAC
>JBDHUU010000015.1:0-11983 GCA_039809285.1 Candidatus Levyibacteriota bacterium | reverse complement strand
TTATCTTTCTCAGATTTATATTTCATAAATCGGCACCTGTGGCAGCACTACATACGCTACTTACTGTTGATGATATAAAAAGTATCTCTTTTTCAAAAAAGGATGCATCTCTTTATATCAATGAACATACTATTCCTTTAACCTATGCGACCAACCAATACTATATGTGTTTGGCTCTCTTTTCCCAACCCAAGCGAAAGTATGAAAATGATGAGCTCCTGGAAAAATTCGGTGAAGAAGAAATGAATAAAAATAGCTGGCGAAAAGTGTATGATGCAATGTCTGCTATTAACAGCAAGACTTCAAATTTTATGAAAGAAAAACTGATTGTCATTGACAATAAAACCTACTCTATTAATCCTCTGCTGTATAGCAAAATCTCCAAAATATAGCCTTAGAAACTTGGATCCAAATACAGCCACAACTTGTGTCAAGCGTTCGTACGTTTTACTTAAACTTATACGAATTGTTTGTTGCTGCCCACAACTGTTAATTTGTTTACCTTTATATGAGGAGCAATAACGTTAATTACATTTATGAAACAAAAAATATTAGGTAACATGAATAAATTAGTTCTTTCCTTCTTCGTTGCACTATTTAGTTTCTTCTTCTTGCACCCAGGGAATATTTATGCTGCTACAGGAACATTTAAGGTATCAGACTATGGTACTGGCCAGACATCAAGTACTACGAGTCAGTACTATAGAGGGTATGTTTTTCGTGTTTCTCAGGAGGTGGTTATCAGTGACCTTATTGCTGGTGGCGGTGGATCAGTTTATTCAGTTGGTATTTATACTGTTGATGTTATTGGTGGTGGTACAAGCGTTAAGCCAACTGCTCTTATTGGGTATGCCTCGACTACTACTGCAGGTGCCAACCAAGTCCTATCTGTAACAAATGGAAACAGTGATGGTGGAACAACTATTACTCTTGAACCAGGTACTGATTATTTATTAGCTTCTGGGAAAAACGGAGGTACAACTGGTAATCATTGGGTCGTTACCAACTTAGATGTAGAGAACATTTTAGCAACTCCACTTATCGCTTCTTGGGGCCCAACTGTGGGAGGTTTTACTTATCGCTGGAACGGGATAACGGGCGCACCAAGTAGTATTGTCAATCAAACAACTGCTGATATCCAAGGTAATACGCTTCCTATGCTTGGATTTAGCTATGCAACAAATGCTGATTTACCCCAGGTAACATCCAACACTCCAACATTTAATGGCTCAACCGCACACTTTAATGGTCAGATAGATGATACCGGTGATGCAGACACGGCAGAATATGTCGAATGGGGACATCAGTCAAACCTGTCAGATGGTACGCTCGCCAGTCTTGGAACCTTGGATGCTGGTGATAGCGTACCTGCTGCTTTCTCCTACAACATATTCGATGACATTAGTCCTGCTGCGGGAACCTATTACTATCGAGCGTTAGGTATTAATGTGGCTGGAAGAACAAACGGCAGTATTCTCGGACCATATACTGCCTACAATGTTACCTACTCAGCCGGTTCTAATGGATCTATTTCTGGTACGTCGAGTCAAGTTATATGGAACGGTGAGAGTAGCTCTGCTGTTACAGCAGTTGCCGACAGTGGTTATGCATTTGTTGACTGGAGTGATGGTTCAACACAAAATCCTCGCAGTGATGTTATCTCTGGGACGTTATCTGTGACTGCCAATTTTGACACTGCTCCGGAACTTACGCCAACACCTACTCCCACGGGTGGACCTTCAAACAATAATACAAGTTCTCCTTCTGCACCATCTTGTAGTGATGCACAGCCCTCAGGGACACCTGATCTATTCCAAATAGATATAAACAATACACAAGCTATTCTATACTTTGCGCCTGCAAATGGAGCTAATAAATACTATATTGCTTATGGCAACGGGGATACAACCGAGCAATATGGAGTAGAGTTTGACTCTGGGGTATCAAGTGGCGTTCTTTCTTATACTATTAATCTGCTTTCTCCAAACACACAATACTCCTTCAAAGTACGAGGCGAAAACGGTTGTATGCCAGGAAATTGGGGGAATACTATGCAGTCAAAGACAAAAAGCAGTTCTTCTGGTGGAACAACTTACTATAAGAATTTACTGACTCGTATCCTTTCAATCTTTCCAAAACAAGTAACAGATGCCGGTGCTACACCAACTTCTACAAACCCACAGCCAGCTGGTTCTGGTCAATACACTGTTCAATCAGGTGATTCACTATGGAATATTTCTCTTTCCCAATGCGGAACTCCTTCTTACCACACAAGCATTATGCAGCAAAATGGTCTTTCCTCCAGCTTAATTCATCCAGGACAGGTATTGAAATTTGAGTGTCAATAAACCTATGGTCAAAAAGACAAGGAAATTAGTTATTAGCTCAAATCTTAATAGTTTGACCCCTAAACAACTGGTTGTTCTCTAACGTCAAGTATTGTGAGCTACGAAAAGAGGATTTACTTACTTTGTTAGTTATCTTTTTGTAAAAACTTTTCTGCAAAATTAGCTATCTCGGTAATTACAGGCAAAATTCCTTGTCCTTTTTCTGTCAGCTCATAAACAACAGACATTTTATCAATAGTTTCCTTCTTCTTAATTACAAACCCATCATTTTCTAATTTAATTAACCTATCAGTAAGTGTAGTCGGATTTACATTAATGACTCTTTGCAATTCGTTGAATCGCATACCTCCGTCTTGAAGATTGCCAATAATACACAGCGTGTGATCATCTCCAATCATTTTAATTGCGTCATTTACATCTGCGGATAATTTATTTTTTTTATCTATTGACATACTACAAACGGTATAGTACTATAATATCTGTAGTGCTATACATACTATAGTAATTATAACAAACCTATGGATAAGACTCAAGTTCAACCAACTACAAAATTACATGACTATGATACTCTTGCATCAAAAGAATCAATTGACAGAACCATAGATGCTTTAAAAAAGAATAACTTTCTTCCATATCAAGTAAAGACAAAAGAAGAGGCTCTTGCAAAGATAAAAGAGATTCTTCCCGAAGGTGTTTCCATTATGAATGGTGCATCTGTAACTCTTCAAGAAATTGGATTCATAGATTTTCTTAAGAGCGGTAATCATAAGTGGAAGAATTTACACGAAGCTATATTAGCTGAATCAGACCCGCAGAAACAGGCACTCCTCAGACGTCAATCAGTTGTCTCCGACTATTACTTAGGAAGTGTCCATGCAGTGAGTGAGACAGGAGAGTTAGTAATTGCTTCCAACACGGGCAGCCAGCTTCCTCATTTAGTATACACGTCCCCTAACATAGTGCTAGTTGTCGGAGCTCAAAAAATTATGCCTACATTACCAGATGCTATAAGGCGTCTGGAAGAGTACGTCATACCGCTTGAAGACAAACGTATGAAGGAAGCATATGGGATGGGAACTACATATGCCAAAACTGTCATTCTCCATAGAGAAAATCCAATGTTTGGACGTAAAGTCCACATAATAATTGTTGATGAAAACTTGGGATTTTAAAAAGGACTCCAAACCCGACTACACTGTTACATCCTCAAAATCTTTTCCATATCTTTCCCATGTGCTAGCTCATCGATAAGCTTGTCCAAATAACGAACTGACTGAACTATATGATCCTCAATCTCTTCTACCCGTACACCACAGATAACACCTTTAATCATATTACGTAAAGGATTGAGATGAGGAGCCTTTACAAAGAAAGTTTCAAAATCTGTTTGTTTCTCTAAGTTGGACTCTAATTCTTTCTGACTATATCCGGTTAGCCAGCGAATAATTTCATCTACTTCTTCTTTTGTACGTCCTTTCTTCTCTGCTTTAGCAATATAGAGGGGATAAACACTCGCAATAGGCATGTGATATATCCTCTGGATAGTTTTCTCATCAGTTTTCATACTTTCTCATTTTATCACGAATTCAAGTCGCATCAAAAATAAATAGTATTGAGTATTTTCCCACTTTTGTTACAATATTCTCGATGCGTAAGATTATTGTTCTCGAGTTTATTTCCCTTGACGGTATTATGCAAGCACCGGGTGGTCCTGATGAAGACAGATCTGGCAACTTCAAATTCGGTGGATGGACATTTCCCTACTTTGATGAAACGTCAGGGAAAGAAATGGATCGCCAGATGAAAGGAGAATACGATCTTCTCCTCGGACACAACACCTATGACATCTTTGCAGGATATTGGCCAGAACATACAGATGGGTGGCCCCAAGTAAATAAAATCACAAAATATATTGTCTCAAAAACCTTAGCAAAGCCTTCATGGGAAAATACTGTCGTTCTGAAAGATATTGATGAATTAAAAAAACTCAAAGAGAAAGATGGCCCTCCCCTACAAGTCTACGGGAGTGGCAATCTAATCCAATCATTACTCAAAAATGACCTAGTCGATGAACTATGGCTCAAAATATTTCCTGTAACCCTTGGAAATGGCAAACGCTTATTTGATAAGGGAACTATTCCGGCCGCATTCACCCTCATCGAATCTAAAACTTCACCAAGTGGTGTAATCTTTGCTTCCTACAAACGTGCAGGAGAAATCAAAACAGGCTCATTCTAAATTCCCCACTCTCCATAAAATTACTCCATCCTTACTAATTCCTTCTATCATTATGGTAAAATAATTTCGAAATGGGAAAAGTGTTTGCGGAAATATCAATGTCTCTTGATGGATTTGTCGCTGGGCCAAACCCAACGCTTGAAGAGCCATTAGGTAAAAGAGGCGAGGAACTTCATGAATGGGTTTATAACTTAAGAGCATGGCGTGAGTCTCATGGTATGACAGGTGGTGAGACGGGCAACGATAATGACATCATGAAAGAGTCAACTGACAATGTTGGAGCCGTCATCATGGGAAGAAAGATGTATAGTGGAGGAAATGGATCATGGGACAGTGATCCCAATCCAGATGGATGGTGGGGAGATACTCCTCCTTTTCATGTACCAGTTTTTGTTCTGACGAAACACAAAAGAGAGAAGGTAGACAAAAAAGGAGGGACTTCTTTTATTTTCGTCACTGATGGCATTGAAAGTGCATTCTTACAGGCTCAAAAAGCAGCGGGTAATAAAAATATCTCAATAGCAGGTGGAGCAAGTGTTATTCAACAATTTATAGAAATAGGACTTCTCAATGAACTCCAAATTCACATATCACCAATACTTCTTGGCGACGGCACTCGACTACTGGAAAACTTGGGGGATGTAAAACTAAAAAAAATAAGAGTTATAGATTCTCCTTTAGTAACACATCTTAAATTCCGTCTAAAGAAATAGCATAGTTGACGTCTATGATATACTTCGTTTATGAAATTAAAGCTTATTGAAAAAAAGCTCGAGACTCCAAATGTAACTACATTTATCTTTGAACCCCAAGAGCCAATTACGTGGAAACCCGGACAGTACTTACATTATGTTCTCCACCATCTTCCCACAGATGATCGAGGATCAGATAGATGGTTTACTAACGCTGCTGCTCCTTTTCAAAAGGAGATTCATGTCACCACTCGCCACGCCACAGAAAAATCGAGTACCTTTAAACAGAAACTCTTTGCACTTAAAGAAGGAAAAAATATTGAAATTACTGGAGTGATGGGAGATTTTACTCTGGAGGATCCTAAGAAAAATTATGTCTTTATCGCGGGAGGTATCGGTATAACACCGTTTAGATCAATTATCAAGCAACTTGATCATGATAAAAAGCCCATTAATGTTACTCTCTTGTATTCAAATCATGATCAAAATATAGTCTTTAAAGAGGAATTAGAGACAATCGCCTCTCGCAATCCACATTTTGCTATCCACTATATTTTTTCTCCAGAGCACATCAATGAGAAAAAAATTAAAGAGCTTATTCCCGATATTATGAAGCCTATTTTTTATGTTTCTGGTCCTGAACCAATGGTGGATTCATTGATTAAAATATTAAAACAAATGGGGATACTCGAAGATCATATTAAAGGCGATTGGTTCCCCGGCTACCCAGCAGAGTAATACATACATCTTGTTTACTCATATACTACTCTTTAGTATATTCTAGGATATCTCCTGGCTGACAGTCTAATGCTTTACAGATCGCTTCAAGTGTTGAAAATCTAATGGCCTTTGCCTTTCCATTTTTTAATATGGAAAGATTTGCCATAGTTATCCCTACCTTTTCGGTAAGTTCGGTTACACTCATTTTTCTTTTTGCTAACATTACATCTATATTTACAATTATCATAATTACCTCCTCTATACAGTTAGTTCATTCTCTGATTTGATATCGATTGCTTGCTGTAAAAGCCTCTTTAGAACGGCTACAAAAGTAGCAATGACTACAGAGATGAATACAAATACAAATCCGATCGGTCCCACAGGCGCCACATCTTCTCTCGGATCTCCCATCTTTGCAACAATGACTACAGCTGCCCCCCCTATAACAACTAACGTGGCAAAAATAAGCGCACAATTCCTGATATTCTCTAGAGCCTTAGTCGACTTACTCGTAAATGCCTTATCTTCATCAATATAACGAAGGAGTTGCAGCGTTTGGTGCAAGGCAACAAAGATTGGAATAGCCATAATCCAAACTCCTATTAAGTAAGGATATACGGGTCCAGCATGAGGATTTGAAATTGCTTCCTCACGAGCACCCTCAGGAAGTAAGATTCCGCAGACTGCCACCACTGCAAGCCCCATCAGAAAGATAGCACCTCTCATGATAGTTGTTATTCCTTTTTTCATAACACTTAAACTATTAGATCATTCTCAGACTTCATAGAAATTGCATTCCCCAATAGTCTCTGCAGGATAGTCGCGATAATTGCAACGAGTAAGGGAGCAAAAGTAAAGAACAGCCCTATAATTACTACTCCTGGAGCATCGTCTTTCTGAGCTACGGTAAGGATATACGGCATGCCTATTCCATATAGAATACTAATCGCAATCCCACAGTATTTAATGATCTGTAATGCCTTAACAGAACTAAGAGAAAAAACTTTATTTTTTTCGATAAGATTTATGAGCTTAAGACCTTGATAAAGACCTATGAAAAAGGGAATGGCAGACACATACATACCAAGGAGAATTGGACGATATCCATCCCAATCCGTAGTTCGTACACCATTAGGTAATACAAAAATACAGAATGCAAGAACGGCAATTCCAATTAAATAAACAATAACCTTTAATAATACTGTAGAACCACGTTTCATAATTCTATTGATGAGAGTATTTTAGTACAGAATTTATCGTTTGTCAATATATTATTATTGTTAATTAATAAATATCTTTAATTATAATCTACCTGCTATAATCAATTCTATACCAAAACTTCTATTATGAAGAAGCTATTTCCTATTATAATAGTAGTTCTTATTTTACTTATTTGCGGATTGTATATATTTAGGAGAGTTAATCTTAACGAGTCTATTAGTACCATTCCATCACCTATCCCTTCTCCAATAAAGGCACAATGTACTGCTGTTACATTACTTTCACCTCAGGAAAACCAAAAAGTGTCTTCACCCCTAGCTATAACTGTCACAGTTGATAATAGAAATAAAGATTGTCGTTGGACTGTATTTGAGGCTCAAGCTGGAACTCTCCGATTACTTGATGAGAGTAAAACAGTTATTGGAGAAGGTGTACTTACAACAAGTGGGGATTGGATGACTAACGAACCAGTAATGTATAATGGGATAATCACCTTTGAGAAATCCCCGGTTGGAAAAAAATTAGAGCTTCAAATTATTGAGGAAAACCCTAGTGGTAAACCTGACTCACAAATACTAACTTTTCCTCTTACCTACTGAGGAGTACCAGGTGGAACAAAAACTTCATCAATCTGGTCAATCAAAGTCTGTGGTGCTCCTAATTGTTTAAGTGCTTCTGGGTCAGGATCTGTAACTGGACCGTATACCAATTCCCAGCTACCTCCATTATTTTTCATGAGGACAAATCCTGGATCAACATCTTCATTGGTGCTATATAAAAGAGCAATTGCAAAATTACGATCACCTTTAAAATTTGTTAGTTTTAATTCGCTTTCAGTAAAAGTATCAGAAAGACTCTTCTTAACCACAGAACTTATCTTGACTTCATCATCATTTGAAAGAGATTGAGACCCTCCTATATATCCCTGTTTGAATAACAGCATCATAAAAATAGCAAAAACAACAATTAAAACTATTATGAGAAATATCAAAAAACCTTTAGATCTATATATATTTGCTATATTCATATTTTAGGTCTTAAAAAACCAATGATAGATTTTGGAACTGATGAAAGACTACGCTCACTTACTTGCCAGCCTCCGCTTCCTGATGCATCAATAATACAATCTTTCTTTCCGCCACAGCTACCGTATACTCCAACATACAAAGCCACATGTGAAGTCGTTGGATATTTTTTATCTCTATTTGTCCCAAAGTATACCAAATCTCCAAATTTTATTTTGTCTAACTCTTTATAAGAATATTTTGTATAGAGGCTTGGGTTCTCAGTTCTGAAACCCCCATCTATGGTATAACAATTACCATAATCCCTACACGTCTGTCCTCTCATATTAAATTTCCCATTTGTTGCCCAATAATAGACCCACCCGGTAAACCCTGAACAGTCATAAGTATTACAGCCATCAGACTTTTTTGGGGTGCTACTAGGCTTATATCCAGGATTAGTCCAATTATGGCAATCTCCCCACCCATACTTGTCTCCTTTCTGAGACCTAGCAATAGCTAATAGTCTGGTCTGCATGCTATTAAGAGCAGTTGACGCAGAAGAGGCAGGTGTCGGTTTAGGAGTAGCAGTAGGAGTCACCTTAGCCGTAACTCCAGGCGTTACTCTGGCAGTTGGTGTAGGAATATTACTAACTGTGGGAGAAAGAGTGATTTGTCCAACCGGCGGAGTTGCTGTTGGGCCCCCAGATATATTAGGCTCTTGTGTGGGAGATATACTTGGAGCTGCTGCCAAGTATGATGCAGTAGGTACGACAGTTACCGAAGCTGGATCATATCCTATCGACTTAAGCTGAAGTCCTTCTTGGTCTTTTACAGGAGGCTGGAATACTTTAGTAACTATCTTTCTTATCTTACTATCTGCGGTAAACTTTGGGATAACTCCACCATTAATAAGGTAACTCATCCCGATTATTCCGGTCAGGATTAAAAGTACATAAATACTTGCTCCACCTTTCGACTTTTTATGCATAATTCCACTATATATGATATAAAAAAATTTGTTAAGATAGTGACATCTATGATACTAACTCTTCATGACCAACTAGAGTCTCAACTTGGGAATCATGTCGCAAAAATTAATTGGCTCCGGGCGGCAGTTCTGGGAGCGAATGATGGCATTGTCTCAATAGCTGGCCTTGTGATGGGAGTAGCAGGCGCAACAAGTGATACCAAAGTTATCCTCACTGCAGGAATAGCCGGCATCTTAGCTGGAGCCATCTCAATGGCAGTTGGAGAATATGTCTCAGTCAGTAGCTCACGAGATACCGAAAAAAGTTTGCTTGATAAAGAACGATACGAACTCAAGCATTTTCCCAAAGAGGAATTACAGGAACTTGCCTATTTATACGAACAAAAAGGGCTCTCAAAAAAAACTGCCTTAGCAGTCGCAAAAGAGCTGACCGAACATGATGTCTTTGCTGCACACGCTGATGTAGAACTGAAAATAGATCCTAATAATCTCACCAACCCCTACCACGCTGCTATTGCATCTGCTATCTCTTTTTTTATTGGTGCATCTATTCCGCTTTTAGCTATCTTACTTCCTCCACCTTCAATAAGAATCCCTATTGAAATCATAGCTGTTGTGTTTGCTCTAGCAATCACGGGAACTCTTAGCGCACTATTTGGAGATGCAAACATTAAAAGAGCAGTTATTCGAGTAGTTTTAGGCGGAATATTCGCAATGGCTGTGACCTTCTCTATCGGTAAATTATTTGGAGTTAGTGTTTGATACCAAGGAGATGAAGAATATGAGGCGAGAAAATAAGAAATCCTACTATTATTGCACCTATTGATGAAAGAAGTACCATACCAGCTGACACATCTTTAGCTATTTTTGCGTTTTCTCGATATTCCTGAGTAATTAAATCTACCATCTGTTCTATCGCTGTATTTATCATTTCAGTTACCATCACCAAAACAATCATCACCCCTAAAATTCCCATTTCAAATGGATTGACATCAAAAAATATACTCGCTGCAATAACGAGCAAAGAGGTCGCGATATGAATTCTGAAATTCTGATCTTTTTTTAGTGCGTAAAGGATACCATTAAATGCGTAACTAAATGATTTTATGAGGGTTGTATGCTTAATCATGGCTTAAAGGATATATGTAATAATACTTTAAAAATAACAACCATCACAAGTGGTATAAGTATTCCCATGAATGCTCCCATATATACTTCCTCTTTAGTATGTCGATGAATTTTAATACGAGACCAACCAATAAGCGGAATGAGAAAAAGCAAAGTCAAAAATATTCCACTATATAAAATACTAAAGGAAAAAATGAGCCCAGTAATACTGGCTACATGGATACTCGCTTTAATACGAGTATTAATAAAACTAAAAACAACAATACTCAAAAAAATTCCGCTCAATGCGGTAAAGAGTACAAGTGGACCCTGAAAATAAAATAGACTCAGAAAATAAATTATTGCAAATAAAATGAGGAGAAAGAAAAAAAGCGGTCGTTGTTCTCTCTTTGAGATATCTAGATCAGAAAAGTATCCTTTTCGAACTAAGATAAAGACAGACAACCCCACTGCTATTAAAAAGCAAAGTGTAAATACTGCCCACTTTCCTGCATAAAGAGCATCCCCTGTTTCCCTCATGACAAGAAGATAAGGAATAGGCAATATGAGGATATACGGGTTAAAGATAAATGATATGAATCTCGCAAGGAGGATAAACATACTCTTTAAAGAGCTTTAAGTCGCTTTAAAGTCTCTTCTTTTCCTAGTATCTCAATTACCTGAGGAAGAGGCAAGCCTTTTTCATTACCTGTTAAGAGATAATAAAGTACCGGCATTCGAATTGAATGCTTTTCAAGCACTGTTTTGAACGCTAGAAAAATATCTTGTTCAATCCATGAAGGAACTACTTCAAGAGCTTGGATTAAATCAATAACTACTTCTCTTTCTTTATCGCTGCGTAGTGTAATACTGGGCACTTGAAAGAAAAATGCTGTAAGGCTTTGAAAATCTTTCAGTGTCTCCATGCGAGTCTTAAGGAGAGGAAGCAATTTTCTCACTGTCTCTTTATCTACATTAGTATCACTATAAAATGTAAGAATTTTTTCAAGCAGTTCTTCATCATCCATTTTTTGAATATACTGCTGATTCAGCCAAGAAAGTTTTTTTACATCAAAAACAGGACCAACAACATTAACTCTTTTTAGATCAAATGTGTTAATGAATTCATCAAGACTAAAAAATTCTTTTCCATCAGGGTGACTCCATCCCATTAACGCTAAATAATTCAATACAGCTTCTGGAAGGTATCCTTCCTCTATATACCAAGATGCCCAAACAGGGTTTTTTCTTTTTGATAGCTTTGATTTATCAGGATTTCTTAATATAGGAAGGTGGGCAAAAATAGGCTTTTCCCAGTCAAATGCTTCATACAAAAGGATATGCTTTGGTGTTGAAGAAATCCATTCTTCAGCTCGAATGATATAAGTAATCGCCATTAAATGGTCATCAACAACTACCCCTAAATGATACGTTGGAAATCCATCAGACTTTAACAGAACTTGGTCATCAATTTCATTTGAATTAATAGTTATTTCTCCTCTAATAAGATCATTAAATGTTATTTCTTTATCAGCTTCCACATTCAGCCGAATAACATATGAAGTTCCTTGATCTACTGACTTTTTTGCTTCGGATTGATTCCTCAAACAGTACTTATCATATTTTGTCCGTTGACCATTTTTTACCTGTCCTTCTTTCAAT
>JBDHUU010000014.1:0-12204 GCA_039809285.1 Candidatus Levyibacteriota bacterium | reverse complement strand
TCTCCTACTTTTTTTTGATCTGCCAGCCAGTCTACACCTTCACATGCTACAAGTGTACTGTCTACATCAAAACAAACAACATCAAACTTTTTCATCATTCTCCTCTATTAAAATCAGCAATAATTTTTTCTGCAGCATGCACAAAGCGATGTGGCACATTCTTGCTAAGCTTTCCGTCTTGACGTGTATGCCACTCTGCAAATGGATCATTCCTTCTCGTTATCTGTTGATTTAATTTATCCACGTACGAATTCACGCTATCACTTGTGTGAATAGAATTTTTTCCATCATCATAAAAGCTATAAAGCTCTGCAACTCCAACTCTCGCCCGTTTACTATTTTGCTGTTCTGTGGCTGCTGCCTGACGCATGTCTTTAGTAGAAATTGCTCGCATTTCTGCTATCGATAGTAAATGAATTCCTGATAACTTTTTTTCGCTCATAATACAAAAAAACCTCCTTCTCAGGAGGTTGTGCTTTGTCCACGACGACAACAACCTCCAATTAGGAAGTGGTGGTCTTGACGAACATAATGTAATATCTTTTCATAACATCTCAACAGTAACAGAAGGGTTACTATCTGTCAAGGATTAATGGAGGTTTTTGTTGTATGAGAGGACAAAATCCAGAATTTCTGAAATAAATTTTCCGATAAATGGTACAAAATTAATGTAATGGGCGATAAGTCCAACAATTGCAATAAGTAAGGAAAATCCGATACTGACACCTAACGCCCAAGCTACTCCTCCTACAAAATTGCTAGTGATAATTCGATGCATAGAGCTGTTGGATGCTTTTTCGTATGGTTGTAATTTAGCCATGTGTTCAGTATATGGAATCTTTCGTGCTTTTCGCAACTATAATCCTAGTTCGCTGCTTATTTGCTGCATTGCCGATAAATTAATCTGAATAAATTCAGGAAGAGGGATACCTAGCTTTTCTTCACATTTTTCAATAGATCGACGGTCAGCGCCTCTTGCGAATGATTTTTCATTAAAACGCTTGAGGATAAAATCCGGTGTAAGGGACGCTAACTTTTTATCTGGATGTACAAGCGCTGCTGCTACGATAAGACCTGTGAGTTGATCACAGCAGGCTATAGACCAATCAAGGAGGGATTTAGGCAGAACAAGCGTGCGTTCATAATTATGCGCCTTAATTGCATAGGCAATGTCTGATGGGATTTTATTGCCTTCTTTATCAATAAGAAGAACTCCATGAATTTCTGGTCGTCCTTTACACATTTCATAATCTGCATCATGAAGAAGTCCTGTGATCCCCCACCCTTCCTCTGCAGCGTACGTATATTCAGGTGAGTTACCATAAAATCTTCTATAGAGAGCCTTCATAACTGCCTCAGCTGCTAAAGAATGTTTGATGAGATTTTGATTTTTGAGGTATTTATGCAAGATTTCTTCTGCTTCTTCGTGAGTCATATGTCGAGTATAGCACTCCTATTTAAGTTTATCGTGATACTTTTTTATAAATGCTGGGAATTGAGAATGTACTCCATCTGGAAGATTCTCAAGCCGGAACCAATCCAGATCAGTAAAGAGTTCGGGTTCACCAATTGTAACTTTCTTGCGATCAACTAAGACTTTAAAATCTAAGGCTATCCAGTGAGTCTTTTTCCCTTTATGAGTCCTAAAGACATCTCTAAAGCCCAAAAAATCGTGTGATAAAACATCTGTACAGTATTCCTCTTTAATTTCTTTTTTAATTGTCTCTTCCACTGACAGATCAAAGTCGAGTCCTCCTCCGCCTATATCCCATTTGCCATTTTCATCCCGAGCTTTTTTAGATCTTTTTGCCATGATAAAGCTACCTTTGCCATCATGGCAAAAATAAACTATGGCTACTCCGACATATTTAATGCCTTGTAGAGAGTGCATACAAGAGGACTATAGCAGAGAAAAAAAGAAATATATAGCGAATTTATTTGGGTGGGCCCGAGAGAACTCGAATCTCTGACCTTTGCAATGTCAATGCAACGCTCTAACCAACTGAGCTACGAGCCCATAAGAGCCCTATTATAGCATAGGCCAGAGACTCTCGAGTTATCTGGATAAGACTTATCTGTCTGCTTCTTCCTGTTGGAATATTGAGCCAGGATACATATCAATTGCGTGTACAATTCTTCTAATTTCGGCTCGTTTTTGTGAATAATCTGTCTTTTCTTGAGGAGCAGAAATAATTTCTCCATAGCGATTATTCCAATTTGATATATGGTTTGCTTCTCTCTGATCTCTCGTTGGTCTTGGTTTTTCCATAATTATCACCTCCTTTCATAATTTTTCGATAATTTGATCCTAAAAAAACCTCCTTTGTGAGGAGGCGGTCTTGCTTACTTTGTGTGATTCTAGTCTTTCTCAGCACAAAGAGACCGCCTTCATAAGAAGGAGGACGACAGTAAGTGTAAGGACGCTAGTTATACTAAGATTGTTGCTATTTTTCATTAAGGTTGTGATTATGCTACTTGTAATTCAGATTGGTCAAAATTATCTATGAGTGTATATATTTCACTTAATGGTTCAGGAATTGGAAGTTCTAATTGTTTTACATTGAAAATTTCTTCCTCTGTTGGAAGGAGTTTAGCTTGCTTGTTTTCATTTCTTGCTACTTCTTTTTCCATCCTATCAAAAACACGAGTCTCAGCATTTTTTTTATAAATAGTTCTGTTTTTTTCTCTATTCTTTCTATCTTCTTCGACTAAGGTTTCATCTTCAATTTTTTGCCATATCCCTTCCGGATCATGTAATGGAAACGCACTTGAAGCAATTAAACTTTTTGCTAATGAATAATTGTCCGACCTTAACGTTTGGATATTTCGAACTTTAAAGCACGAAAATGCAGGATAGTTAACATCTTCGGTAGGGGAAACGCCCATTTGTTGTTGTATTTTTTCTCTATGTGGTATTGAAGCGTCTAATAACATTCGTCTTTCTTCTCGTGTAATGTTTCCTATTACAGTAAGATCTAAATCACTTGGGTCTTCATGGTCTTTGGGTTTTACAAGACCTTTAGCTACTGATCCATACAGTACAACGGCTATTGGCTCAATATCATTAATTTTTTCCCATTCCTCAACAATTAGTGGAACAAGTTGTTGAGCATATTCATAAAGCTCATCCTTCCTTTCCATATTTCTGATTTCCATAAGACTCATCCCATCAGTAATGTCAGGATATCTTGTGCGTAATGTATGATCATTACTAATAATCCTAAGTCGAGCTGATTCTGTAGGTGGTAACACCTGTTGTGCAGCTGTTGATTCCGTGATTTTTTTTGTTGCATTGGGTGACAAGAGAGTCTGTAACCCCCGCTCATGAACCCAAAACATTTGTTGTACTAGTTCTTTCATATTTTATCCATAAAAAAACCTCCCATTTGGGAGGCGATCACTTGGTGTTGCTGAGAGTTATCTCTTATTCAACACGGCTACCGCCCCTCTTAAGAAGGAGGACGACCTTGCGAATAATAAGGTGAGATTGACTTGTCATTTGATCTATTGTAACAATGCTTCTCTCTTTTTGCAAGATTTGAATATAACTCATACTAGACGAATGAGAGTCGATGAAGTAAGATGTCGCTTATGAATCTCAAGAAAGTTTATTTTGTTAAACACGCAGAGTCAGAGGATGATCATAATGAAGTCCATATGCACCTTGATACTCCCCTGTCTGAGGAAGGGCGTGTACAAGCGGCCTTATTAGCAGGAAGATTTTCTCATACACCATTTGACTTACTTCTTGCCAGTCCTCTTGAAAGAACTAAAGAGACAGCAGAATTTATCGGCCTAGCCAGCGGCAAAAATATCGTCTTTGAAGAAATCTTTAATGAAATTAAAGAACCAACTGTTCTTGAAGGAAGTAGTGAGGAAGATCAAGAGTTTAACTCTATTAGAGGTGTGCTTCAGCAAAAGTGGCATTTGCCAGCGTGGCATTACTCAGATGAAGAGAACTTTACTGATGCACGAATGCGTGCGAAAAAAGCACTTAAACTATTAGAAGGCATGGATTCTGAATCTGTGGTAGTAGTAACCCACGGCCATTTTTTAACGATACTTTTTTTGGTAATGGCCTTAGGAAAAATGGTAACAGCCGATGAGTTCATAACTTTTGATACGTTTTCTCATACTGATAATACTGGTATATCACTTTGTGAGTTGACTGAGAAAGGGTGGAAAATGCGAACGTGGAATGACATCACTCATATTACTGAGATGATTCATTAAGTTAGCCTGTTTGGGTAGCTACATTGCGCTCATTAGATTGAGTGAAAGACGTGCCAAGTGATTTACTACTCTCTTTATATCCTCTTTTATTGCCCTTTCCTTTAGCAACAGCAAGCCATGCACCTGAATCTTCGACTTTTTGACGAGCTGTCCGAACGACAGTGAGCATCCAAGAGAAGAAATTAGTGTGGTATTTACCAACCATCCTTGGGGCTGAACTAACGCTTACCGTGCCAAATTCCATTTGGATGATCTTATTGGAAGAGTCAACGAGTCTTTGTAACTCGGCAACAATCTCTTGGATTTGGAGCTGAAGTTCACGATTTTCTTTTTTGGAAGTTCTTTCACTGTTATGAGCCATCTCTAGATGATAATTCATTGCCGGAGCTGCTTCACTCTTTCGTTCAACTTTAGGCTTTTCAGGAGTATGATCTTTACGATCACTACTATAAAGAGTAAATTTTTCGTACGGTTTAACTTCTCCCTCTTGAGGCTTTTCCTGGTGATCCATGGAATAATCCCTCATTCCTAGTAGTTGATTAAAAAAATCCGCTGGTGCAGCGGCTACAGAGTTTTTAACATCTTTTGCTATTGCACCTGGTATATCGCTTATCGACCGTCCCGTTTCTATAGGATTGTTTGAAGCGATGCGATTTCTAAGCTGTGATGATGTATGAGAGTTTGCCATCCTGGCCGCACTCTATCACAGATTTTGGAGGAAATCAAGCGTTTTTTGCTGTCTGAGGATGCTTGAAAGGAGGTATTTATTGGCTTCCATGTGTGATCTTTCTGCTGGATCTTTAGCTTTTTGAATTGCTTCCTCAATCTCTTTTTCGTCTACTGAGATCTTCTCACTATCAGCTATTTGTGAAAGCGCAAATTCAACTGTCATATCATTAATAGCGCGTGCCTCATAATCTTTTCTCAAATCCTCAGGAGTTTTGTTCGTTGAAGAGAGGTATTGATCAAGTGAGAGGCCGAGACGCTTTATCTCATCCAGAGTCTGTGAAAGGAGCCTATCAGCTTCATATTCGACAAGAAGCTGAGGAATAGTAACCTTTACATTATCAACAACAGCTTTAACTAACTCATCGAGATTTGGTTTGGCATCTTCTTTGCCAGGAATAGCAATTTTACTCTTAGATGTAATTGCCTGGACTGCTTTTTTGTATTCACCAAGCTCTACTTTAGGCATCTCGCAGGTAGTAGCAGTGAATTCCCAATCTTTATTATCTTCAAGAGAATCAACGTGGATTTTAGGATTAACAATTGGCCTTATTCCCTCTTTTTGGACGGCTTCAATATATAGTTGCGGAATAAGCTTTTGCAGGACTTCCTCACGGACTTTTGTTGGGTTAGTTGACTCCTCAACAACTTTTTTCGGTGCCTTTCCTGGTCTAAATCCAGGAACTTTAGCAGAAGCAACAACTTGAGCCATGACTTCCTCCCACGTTTTTTTAATTTTTTCTTGTGGAATAGTTATATGAAATTCAAGAGTACCGTCTGCTTGTCTTATTAAGCCTTTGGTTGCGGTAGGTGCGGTTGTTTTAGGTGTGGTTTTTGCAGTTTTAGAACTTGCCATCTGGAGATTATAGCCCAAAATAGAAGATTTGCCAAGATTAGTGCCCAGGAGAGGACTCGAACCTCCAAGCTTTTAACGGCACTGGTTCCTAAAACCAGCGTGTCTACCATTTCACCACCTGGGCGTGGTAAGCGTGAAGGTATTATACGGGAATTAAATCGAAACGGAAAGAGTCTGGGGTGTCCAGTTGTTCTGGAATCTCGAAATATCCATCATAAAATGTTCTACACGTACAGCCCAGGTAGGACTTGCAGCATAGATGCGTCCAATACTATACACGTTGTCAGTACCCATTTTATTAATATAGTTCTCACGTAAACCCTGTGAGATAGTCTCAATAGCCTCATCCCATGAGTTAAAACGCTTAACATTATTTCCATAGATTCCCCATCCCCATCCATTATAGGAATTGATAGGAATTTGCTTACCAAAGCCCGATTCAAGACCTGAAATAGCTGCTACTAACCTCCAGTCAAGCTTATATTTATCAGCTTGCTCGATAAAAGTCCTCGCATTAGATGCTAACGGTGAATTTCGCTTTTCAAGGTAATCGTGAAGAATTTGTACACGATTATCCTCTGGAGCAATAGAAGATGCCACGTTAATAAATGCAGCAGATGATGCGGCTACTTTGGCAGCATTGGCTTCTGTTGGAAGTAATGAAGCCGCAGAAAGGGCTGCTATTACAACTAATATAAGTGAAATTATTTTATTCATATGTTTTTTCTATTTCGTTTTAATTCGTATATGGAAATGTACTCTCCACATATGAATTAATCTGACTGAATCAACAAATGAATTGAGGAAGTGTAGATAAAAAAAATCCTAATGAAATATTTCATTAGGATCCTTTTGTGTCCTGACGTCAGCGTTGGATATCTAACCTCAGGACCTGTTGAGTAGTATAGCAAATGACTATAGGTTTGTCAAGTATTGTAGAGTAAAATAGCAATATTATTCTTTAGCCTTGAACCGGGGCTAAATTATCTCAAAAAATGAACAGAATTTGTATGCGGAAAGATGAGGTAATTATTGGAGTATATCCATGAAATGATCTACACTTTGGGCCCAAGAGTTGGTATTGGTAGGGTTGTATAGTTTTTGAATTTCCTCAGGAGTAACTAATCCGTGCTGATCACGATAACGCTGTGCTAGAGCTTTAGAGATCGTATCGATAGCGTGCGGGTAGCTATCAAAGTAGAGATACTTTCCTCCATGGACGCCAAATCCCCAACAGTTATAGGAATCCGCGTGAGATTTAAGACAGAGATTAGTCTCCTGCATTGCTATAGCTGGCAATAGTCTAAAGTCGAGCTGATACTGCTCTGCCTTATTGATGAACTCTGCAGCATACGGCTCCAAAGGTGAGTGGTAGCGCGCGAAAAATTGTCTCAGAATCTCTACGCGAGAATCTGCAGGAACAACGGTATCTCCCAGGACGTTTTGTGATGTAGGAAGAGCGGCAAATGAAACCTTACGATTGTATGAGTTATTTGACGTAAAAAATGCTCCGCTATGATGAGATTCAAATAAGAGCAGCATGAAGGTAAAGACAAAAAGCAATGGAGTGACCACAAAGAAAGCTGTGAGCAGTAGTAACTTCCTCATGAGTTAACATTTATAGTGGCAGATGAGTGCGCCTGTTGTCAAGAAAAGTTAGTCTTTGTTACAATCACTCATACTCTCAGTTCAAGCGGATGTGGTGAAACGGTATACACGCTGGCTTCAGGTGCCAGTGCTTCTCAAAGAGCGTGGAGGTTCAAATCCTCTCATCCGCACATTACTTAGCCTCCTTCTCAGATTAAAGAGAAGATGATATAATTTCACAACTCGCGGATGTGCTGGAACTGGTAGACAGGCATGCTTGAGGTGCATGTGTTCGTAAGATCGTGGAGGTTCAAGTCCTCTCATCCGCACTAGAGGAGACACTCTCTCCAGAAAACTGCTGAATAGCTTGATAAATAGGGCTAATGGTGTAGTTCTTACTAGTCATACTTTAAGATAGATTTAGCTTCAAATTTTAGGTTAAAAAGATAGGACTTGAACAATAATATTCTTGACAAACCCTAATTAAGGTATATAATGGGTATTAATTGAGGTATATTATGAATTCTCCGATACAATTAAAAGTAAATCTTACACCCGAGCTTCAAGATTTATTGCAATCAAAGGCAAGCAAATTTGGTGTACCTCTTACTCAATATGTCAAATATGTATTGATTAAGGATGTGGAAGATGAAGATTACCCCGTGTATAGAGCTTCTGAGGAAACAGAGCAGGCTGCTCAAAAAGCCTTAGAAGAATTAGATAAGGCTGTTGATTCCGACGTTTTCTTTAAAAAGCTACATAATGAAAGCTAAATTCTCCAAAGCCGTCCAAAGTGAACTTGCTCAAATATATAAAAAAGATAAAAAACTTTCGGATCGAATAGAAAAACAAATAAAATTATTCAAAGAGAATCCAAATCATCCTCCTTTAAGAAAACATAAACTTTCTGGAAAAATAGAAAATCAGTGGAGTATCTCAATTACCATGAGTATCCGTATGGTATACGTACATATCGATGATGATTTAGTAATTTTTGTAAAAATAGGTACTCACGATGAAATTTATAGAAAATAATCATTATTTTTCTTCCTCGAAAGCTTGATAGAGGTTCATCCACGTGTTAAAATGCGCAAGGAGCGGTGCAAAATAAGAATCGTCTTCCGCACTAATTATATGTTTGAGACAAACATCTATGGCTAAAGACGAATTTTTTCTTGTAGGTCAGAAAGCCTTTATCCTAAATGATAAAGGCGAATTATTAATTTTAATTGATCCGGACCGAGGGTTGGACTTGCCAGGAGGAAAAATCCAAGAAGGAGAAAAGGATCTAGATGAAGCACTGAGACGAGAAGTACGAGAAGAAACTGGAATTGAAATTGAAGTAGGTAAACCTTTTATGAGATGGTCTCGAGTAGGATCTCCGGGATCTGAGTTTGAGGGAAAGCCATTTTTTATTCTCGGATTTATCTGTAAGCTTATTACTCATGGTATAATGATAAGTGACGAGCATACAGAATATCATTGGGTTACCAAAGAAAACTATCAAGAGTATACGGGCGAACCAGGATATATGAATGCAGTAAAAACGTTTTTCGAAAAGAATTCGGACGCTTAGCTCAGCTGGCTAGAGCATCTCTTTTACACAGAGAGGGTCAGGGGTTCAAATCCCTTAGCGTCCACTAAGGTTTTAGGATTTTTTGGAGATTGCTTCTTTTACTTTTTTTACCGCTACATTAGCTACTTTTGCCCCTACATTAAAGGCCATATCTGATGGGTCATTGGTAAAGCGGTTGAACAGCTCCATTTTTTTATCTACTAACGTATGCAGGTCGTTAATTCTGTTCTTAATAATAATCAAAACGACGCCAATAATGATCATTAGGATAATTCCCATGACCATATAGACGATTCCGAAAAGATAAAAAACATCTTGAATACTCATAGCCTAAGTCTAATTGTTCAGTTAAAGACTAGTATAAAGAATAAGTAAGAAGAAAGAAAGGATGTGCCGAGAGCAGGAATCGAACCCGCATAACGTGTTCTTCAGACACGCGCCTTGACCTCGTTGGCAATCTCGGCAGATGGTTTTCCATGCAACCGCATATATGTTCTATCTCTATGGCAATTTGCGCATATCAAATCGCATTTCTTTATTTCTTCTTTAATTTTTTCAAAGTAGCAATCTTCCAAAAAACCAAATGAGACACATTGGCTACTTCTCTATGATCAAAATCCATTACCCATGGTGGAAATCGTTGTCCACAATCCGTGCATGGCTTGTCTTTGAATTCTCTTTCCCTCTTCAATATATCGCAACTTTCTTAATTTCGATAAGTATAACTGTCTGTCCCTATGCGTACTCTAGTAACTTCTTCCTCTATTCTTATAACAATCACGACACTCTTCGTAGTACTGACCTGCTCGTGAGCCAATTCTCCTTTGGTAGAAACTTAAAAGTGGTTTTTCCAAGCCGTACTTACCACACTGTTTCACAGGGATAGTCTAGCGTACTCATTGTCGAAATACAAGAAAAATCTTCAAACAAATGCCTTGGCTACCTTGACAAGCGTTGTGTAATTTTAACACATGCCTCTAGGTTGAGTCTAGTTCATAACCAAAACACCCCGCAAAGAGCGGGGTGTTTTAATAAGTACCTACTTAGTTGGTGTTGGAGTTACCTGCATCATAAATCGCCCGCCCTGCCCCATCATAGGATTGAGCTGGACACTTTGAGCAGTAACGCTTCCATCTGAGTTACTCTTTCCAAAAACAGCTACTTTTTCCCCTGTCTTAAGGTCGTCTTTTGAACCTGTATCTTGTTTGTTAATTGCAGTTGACCCTGAGAGAAGAACTATCTTGCTGTTGCCGTCTTGAGATTTAATGGTAATAGAGTTGTCATCGATCTTAAGGATCTCTCCAATAACGGCTTGTTCACCAGTTTGGCCATTTGTTCCACCAAAACGACGCTGGAATGTTCCATTTCCGCCTTGTTGACCTGCAAATTGAGCAAACTGATTATTTCGTTGCGATTTTTGGTATTGCATACCGCCAAAAAAGGCAGCTGCACCTACGACAATGACTAAAATAACCGTAAGAATAACTGAATTTTTTGCTTTCATGAGTTATCACCTCCCTTCACATTTGTCTGATCTGTTACGCTATCTGAATTATGAGATGCATGAAGAGGCTGTGATTGGAGAGATGCAACTATAACCCACAGCATAAATATCAGAAGAAAGAATGAAAGAGAAAGTGGGATGAGTAAATCCCGTAGAAAGTGAGGTCTAGCGATCAGTTGAGCATAGCGTTTATTCATAGCGAAGGGCCTCAATTGGTTGTAGACTGGCAGCTCTTCTAGCTGGATACCAGCCAAAAAGAATACCAATCCCAGCTGATACACCAATAGCTAGAAGAATTGAAGTTGGAGAAACAACGAAAAGAGATTTTGTAAAGAATGAATACATGTAGGAAGCAATAACACCTAAAATCATGCCAAAGATTCCTCCAACGAATGTGAGGATAACTGACTCTAGCAAAAACTGTGTAACGATTGTTTGTTTACGTGCTCCTAGAGCCTTTCTAAGGCCAATTTCCCGCGTTCTTTCTGTAACGGTGACTAACATAATATTCATAATACCTATACCACCTACGAGAAGCGAAATAGCTGCAATACCAGAAAGGAGTGTGGTAAAGGTACCAGTAGTAGCAGTTGCTGTGTTTAAGATATCTTGTTGCGAAAAAATAGAAAAGTCTGCGTTAGCTGGATCCGATATTTTATGTCTGGCAAGTAAAAAGTAGCCCACCTGATTTTGGGCTTCTGTCATGACATCTGAACTTTTTGCCTGAAGCGCAATTGATGAGAGATAGTTTTCACCAAATAATTGTTTTTGAGCTGTAGTTAAGGGTACATACACGATATCATCTTGATTATTAAAGCCAGTTCCTCCTTTACTGACAGTTAAGCCAATAATGGTAAAAGTTTGACCTTGGATACGCATAGTCTTACCTACTGGACTTGATCCGTCAGGGAAAAGATCTTCAGCAACTGTTGGTCCGATAACAGCAACTTTTGTCATCCCTGAGACGTCACGATCGGTAAAAAACGATCCTTCCTGAATTTCTACTTTATGAACTGTTGGATATGTTGGAGTGGCTCCAACAACTTGAACGTTACTATTATTTTGTCCTGTAGTTACCTGAGCACGACTCTGAAGTTCTGGTGATACTGCATCAAGTGTAGTAATTTGAGTTGTATCGCTAGCAATTGCTTTGGCATCTTCATAGGTTAAGGTAGTTCCTCCCCCAAGCGCCTGACGCACGCCTCCTTGCGATGAACCAGTTGGGCTGACTGTTAAAAGATTGGCTCCAAGAGATTGAATTTGGTTCTGTATTTGTTGCTGGGTGGCTTGGCCAAGCGAGACAAGCGCAATAACACTCCCAATACCGATAACTATACCAAGCATTGCCAGGCCTGTTCTGAGTTTGTTAAGTGTGAGCGTGCTGAGACTTTCTATGAAAAGTTCCATTATATATCTGAGCCTCCTATTCTATGAGCTCGTTTTTGCTTAGTGTTCTTTCGATCTTCTAGAAGCTTGCCGTCTTTGATAACTAAAACTCTTTTAGCGTGCTGAGCGATATCTGGTTCATGGGTGATCATTACGACAGTATGACCTTGCTCGTTTATTTCTTGAAAGATGGCCATTACCTCTTCAGCTTGGGCAGAAGCAATATTACCTGTAGGTTCATCTGCCAAAAGAATGCTTGGATCCATAGCAAGTCCCCGTGCTATAGCAACTCGCTGCTGTTGTCCTCCTGAAAGTTGGCTTGAGGTGTGGTCAAGT
>JBDHUU010000013.1:0-14074 GCA_039809285.1 Candidatus Levyibacteriota bacterium | reverse complement strand
ATTTTGAAAAAGAAGCAGATACTGCTGTTTTGAATCAAAACCCAACAGTTTTGGCGAGGCATCAAGGAGATTAACCAAGAGACCTAATGGTCTATTGAGTGTGGTTAATGACTTTTTATATGATTCTGGGAGCTCATCTTCTGCTTCAATTGTCTGTAAGCTTAGTGCTGCTTCCTTAAGCGTACCTATAGCTGATAAGAAATCTTCTTTACTCGCTTTAGTTGATGAGGTCAAGATCGTTTGAAGCTGTACACCCGCTTGAAGAAACTCTGTTGATGCTTCGGCGACTTCTTTTCCAGCGTGAACGAGTCGTTGAAGAGAAGCAACCTCACTTGATAAACCTACTACTCCAACGACAGTTTTAACTGTTGTCGCTGTCTCATCTGAAAGCGTTAGAAATGTCACCGCCGACTGAGACGAACGTAATGCATCAGTTAACTGCCCTTTCTCTGCTTGAAGCTTGGCTTGTTTGAGAAGCATTCCCCCACCAACTGCCGTAGCCAATGTCACAATAAAAGGGAGCGCGAGTAAGAAAAAGATCAGTGAAAGGATAAAGAAGAGAGAACGATATGACCGTCCTCTCTTCCCTACTCGTGGACTTCCTTTAGGCTTTTTCAAATAAATAGTCGACTTCTTAACAGGCGGGGTAAGATCTAACTTATATAATTCTTTCTCCAAGTTATACTCGTCCAAAGCAGGAATCGCTGAATGAGGTAATAAGTAATGAGAACGAAAATTCCCCTTAAGAAAATCTACTTGAAGGAGTGGGTATTTCTTTTGCAAAAGTCTCACGAATGATAATTCGGTAAGTGGATGAATTGGCATTACTGCAAAAATTTGCTTATCCTCAGCGAGAGTGAAGGAAGCTGCCTCAATACCTGCTACCGCATCTGCTAATGAAACTGGGTAGAGTAACCCCAGTCCATTTTGTAACAGTTCGACTCGACCATGAGTCTTTGCTTGCCATAAGAGGTGATTGACAGGGGTAGAAACAGCCTCTATACCTGCAAAGACATCACCTAAAACAACTACTTCTGCACGTTCGTACTGCTTAAAGAAAGCTTCGGCAATCTTCTCTTTATAATGGAAAATAGATGTTACCAGTAAAAGCCTCGCGTCTGTCTCGCGTGCTTTTTTAATAAATGAAGGAAGAGCTTGTTCTAATTCTGACTCCCCAGCATAAAAAATAATTATTGTTGAGAAAGAATTATTGGGTATTCGCGGGATCTTTTTATGGAAAGGAATTGCGATAACGTTTTTCCCAGGATGATCTTGACTACTCACAAAAACAGTGAGAGATACAGAAGACAATCTGGTGACTAACGCGCTTCCTATTGTTCCTTTTTTATCAACAACAAGAATAGGTTTAGGTGAGGACTGAGACATAGGCAGTATGTCTATTGTACATCATAGACGCGAGGAGCTAACTATTTTCTTTTCACGCTTGACTTACCATTTCGGGAAATTTTCACAGGGCGGCGGCTCAATCCTTTTTTGCTCTTCTTATTAACAGTAGGTTTTCTCAAAATTTTCGCTTCTTGTCCTGTGAAAAGCACAGGAGTACGAGCTACTATTAAACCCAAAGAAAACGCGAGGAGGAGTTGTCCTTGATGGAGTGTATAAAAATAATGATCAGTCAATGAGAGGAGAAGAAGGGAGAATAAAAGCACTAATTTCCCCAATTTTTGTTGAGACGAAATAACACACCAGGTAAGATAAAGAAAACATAAAAGCATAAGACAGCTACCGAGTAACCCTGTCTCACTGAGTACTAAAAAGTAAACCGAATGGACTGGTTGAAAATATATAAGCGGAGTAGTACGGGGAAGAGTTAAAGCAAGAGCTGGCAAAAAGTTTTGTAACCCAACTCCTGTTGCCATATGAGAATTAAACAATTCCCATGCTTTTGTCAGCAAAAACTCCCGTAAGGTAATTGCCTCATCTGAAAAACTTAGCGTTGTAAAACGAAGATAAATTCCTGTCTGAAAAAGAAATCCAACTATTCCAACAAGGGACGCAAGCGCTAGTCCAAAAAGAATTTTTCGTGAGAACGCTTTTTTTATTATCCATATACCATACACAACGGCGAGAACAACCATTCCGGTCCTGCTCATGGTCAACATTGTTACAATAATTCCTAAGAAAATTGCGATACTACTTAACCATTTTCTCAAGCCTTCCTCTTTGTTAGGAGGAAGAAAGTAGAGAAGATAAATACTCATAACAATCATGAATCCTGCCAACACATTTGGATGGGGAAACGTAGCATACGGACGAAGTATAAGTGTTCCCTGTAGCGAAGCATTAGCAATGCCGGGAGTAAGCGTTGTAAAACTTCTTTCACCCAAGTAATACCACCAACCCCCTACAGAGCTTTGGTTGACAAACTGCCAAATCGCAAGCACACTCATAACGAGTATTGAAAAGGAAATTACCAATCGGATTGAAGCGGTAAGCGATGGCTTACTCAAAAATCTCGCACAGACAAAGCTGATAAATACTACTTCACTCAATCGCACAACGCCAACAAGGCTGTTAAGAGGTGAGAGTGACGCGTAGGATAGATATCCAAAAAGAAAAAGGACAGAACTGACTATGCTAAGCTTCCAAAAAGGAACAGTCCTTATGATAACTGGCAGCATTTCGACAAAAAGGAGAACAATCAGAATGTCTGATAGATAGAGAGTGGGGGATAGGTAATCAACTCGTAGACCATTAATACTACTAAAGGAGGGCCAAAAATGACGACCAAATTGGGAAAGAATACTAAGTAAAAAAAGGTAGAAGAGTGTGCGTGTCGGATTAGTCGCGAGGCTTAACAACCAAGACGCGGTCTTTTCCTTCACCCATTGACTCAGAGGTAACTTCGTCATCATTTTGGAGAACTAAATGAACAATGCGTCGCTCCCATGATTTAAGAGAAGAAAGCGTATGGGCTCTATTCTCCTGAAGTACTCTTTCTTTAGTCTGCTCAGCTAAACGCTCTAAATATTCAGTACGATTTTTCTTATAATCTCCCACTTCAACTGAGACGCGTACAAAACGTCCGATCTTTCGAGACGCAATAAGTGAGATCAGAAGCTGCATAGCCTCTAAAATTTCACCGTGATATCCGATAATAAGCCCACTCTCTTCTGTCTCAAGAATGATATCTGCTGTATCTTCAGCAACAACTATATCTGCTGTACCTGATACCTCTAGCTCCGCTAAAAGCTTCTCAGTTACTTCTTGGATAATCTGCTGATCATTTGGTGTTTTACTTGCCATATAATTTTTTAGCCTTTTTCTTTTGTGCCTTTGGCCTTGATAATACAGAGGCAGTGACAGACTGCGCCTGAGGTGTCCCTCGCTGCATTAAATACTGCTGTATGATACCAAAAACCGTGAAAGTAATCCAGTAGAAGGAGAGACCTGATGGGAACTGAAACGAGAAGAAACCGATCATAATAGGGAAGATGTACAGAGACTGCGTCTGAAAAGCGCTGGCAAAGTCAGTCATACTATCACCTTTCTTCTTGTCAGTTGTCTTAGGAGTGGGAGCTGGGAGCATCATTTTAGACTGGATAAATTGGGTAGCTGCAGTAAGAAGCGGGAGAACAAGAATAAGGACACCTACACTTCCTAATAACTGAGAGGGAGTCTTGGCAAGTGGTATACCAAAAAAATGTGTATCCCACACCTGGGAGAGTTTTAGTGATTCAGTGTAAATAAGATGGTTAATACCGCTCAGAGAGGTTTGTTTAACGGCTTCTTGGAGAACTGAGTATAGTCCCCAAATAATGGGAAGCTGAATAACAACAGGCACACACCCTGCTGCAGGATTGATACCATACTTTTTATAAAGAGCCATTGTCTCTGCCTGCTGACGTTGTGCGTCACCTTTGTATTTTACCTTTAACGCACTTAACTCAGGGGCAATTTCCTGCATTCTTTTTGAAGACTTCAATTGTGCTGCCATAAGTGGGAAGAGGGCAAGACGGATAACCATGGTCAAAAGAATAATAGAGAAACCAAAAGGAGAAGGAATGTGCAGATACACTAAGAAATGATAAATAACAACTAAGAGATTTGTTATTGGTTGAACTAAAAGTGTTGTAAAAATACTACCCATAATTAATAAAAGGCTGACAGGCGACAAGTCGCTTTACTGTCAGCATTAGCCCGTATAGTATACCATACTCTTTAATAACTCTTCGGGAGTAGTTAGAACAGGACTCTTCAAAACGGCAAATACTCCTTACTCCAAGAACATGAGGGAGAAGAGGGGAGACAGTAAGTTGATATAACCGGATAAGTAAATCAGCTGCTTGTTTCATAGCGTTATTTAAAGTATTGCACTAGTTCTGACTCAAGATCTTCAGGAAGCTTTTCAAATATATTATGTATGATAAATAAATAATCTGAGCGCAGAGGGAAAAGCGACATATGATCCTGAATAAATTGCTCGAGTAACCGCCTCATACGATTTCGTCTCACTGCTCTTTTATCTATCTTTTTACTAATGATAATCCCAAAACGTGAGTTCTCCTCTGTATTTGGTGCAGTCTTAAGAAGAAAGAGTGTATGCTTGAAAGTACGTCCTGAAGATATCCTCTTTCCATGAGGGAGACGGTAAGATGAAGGAAGCATGACAGTTAGATAGTAAGGCTCTTACGACCTTTTACGCGTCGACGCTCGATTACCTTGCGTCCGCCATGAGATTTCATAAGAGACAAGAAGCCATGTTTTCTTTGGCGTTTCACTTTTTTGAGCGTAGCAAATTTTTCCATAGTCGGATCATTATAGCAGTTTTATCCTCATTTGGGAAGACAAAAACTTCGATATAAAAAGATCATCTTGACAGGAGTTATCCACATGAGTAGACTGACTACTACTGCCTTTCTGGTGTCTGCAAATCTCTGCTTTTGGGTTTCTATCACACGGACTATGGATGATCAATTAACAGTCATTTGGAATGATGTGCTTTCTCTGAGATTAAAAAAAAGGTTTCAACCGGTAACTTTGTCATGTTTTTTAAGAGCACAGCCTTGCTCTCTCTTGATGACAACATCGCAACAATTGCTACACCATCCCTCATGATCGCCGATCTTCTGCAAAAACGTTTTAGAAATGATATAAAGCAGCTATTAGATGGAAAGACAAAAAGTGATAACGAAATAATCTTTATTGTTAAGACAGTTAAGCAAGAGACAAAAGAAGATGAAAGTCCTCTCTTTGCAGATTCTAGTGAGAAGAAAGAAAAAACTCCTGAGCCAGAAAAGATAAAGTCTCAACCACTCGCTGTAGGTCATCTTCCTCGAGTCCGTCCCGAATATACTTTTGCTACTTTTGCTGTATCAGGCAGTAACCAGCTCGCCTTTACCGCTGCCTCAACCGTTGCCAAGCATATTGGTACATTTTATAACCCACTTTTTCTGTATGGTCCAGTCGGAGTAGGGAAGACTCATTTAATGCATGCAATTGCCAATCAAGTATATCTCCAGGCGCCTGATAAAAAGATCATCTACATTACAAGTGAGGAATTTACTAATGAAGTAGTAGATGCCATCCGCACCAACTCAACTGCACAAATGAAAAAGAGATTCCGCTCAGCGATTCTTCTTATTATTGATGATATTCAATTTATTGAAGGTAAAGAGAAAGTTCAGGAGGAGTTATTCCATACCTTTAATATTCTCATCGACAATCACGCCCAGATCTGCCTCTCCTCAGACCGCCCACCTCACGAAATAAAAAAGCTTGAAAAACGCCTGTCTTCTCGCTTTGCGGGAGGATTAACTGTCGACATTGAAAAGCCTGATGTCGAGTTAAAAACCGCTATCCTTCAAATGAAGGCAGAGAAATTTGGCTATAGCCTGCCAATTGAAGTCGCCACACTTCTTGCAGAGAGAGTCGAGGATACGAGAAGTCTTGAGGGGCTGTTGCTTCGTGTTATTACCCAGGCTACCACAACAGGGGGAGAGATCACTCTGGAACTGGCAGAAAAAGCGCTCGGTATTATGAAGGAGGAAAGAACGTCACATATCCACGCTGAAGACGTAGTGAAAAGTGTTTGTGAGTTTTATGGCGTTAAATCAACGCAGCTTAAAGGACCGAAAAGAGATGCAGGGCTAGTTAAGGCTAGGCAAGTAACAATGTACTTACTCAAAGAACAGCTTGGGCTAACGTATGTTGAAATAGGGAATCTCCTCGGAGGCCGTGATCATACCACGATCATGCACGGTGTGGAAAAGATAGAGGGTCTTGTGGAAAACAAGGCTAAAATTGTTGACGATATCATGGGGATAACTAAAGCATTTGTTGGGTAAAACTTTCGGATAAGTAACCCCTCTCTCTTTATCCCACAGTTATACCCAAAATCCTCCACAAGTTACCAACAATCCTTTACGCATGAGTATGTTTGAAATACTCAATATTATAGAACTCTTATTGTAGGGCTTAAAAATATAATCGACTGCCGTTGAAATCTCTTTTGCTAAAAGGGTGGTTATTATGGGGTAATCTATTCTTGCTTTTTTCCACTTTTCCCGATACACTACAACAACAACAAATATAAATATATGAAGGTAACAGTTCTTTCAGAAAATCTCCAAAAAAAAATAAGTTACCTTAATCACGCTATCTCTTCACGAACAGATCTTCCTATTCTTTTAAATATTCTGATAGAAGCACAGAATGGTATTTTACGAATAAGTAGTACTGATTTAGAAATTGGAATCCAGACTCAGCTTGCAGCAGAGATAGAAGAAGAAGGAGCTACCACTATTCCCGCCAAAACGTTCTCAGAGCTTGTTAATTCATTGCCTAATGAAAGAATAACCCTTACTACAACTGACTCCTCAGTTACTATTGAAAGTAAAAAAACAAAAAGCTCATTTCAAACAATCCCTGCTTCGGATTATCCCAAACTTTATGAGGAAAAAGGGGAGACGATTGCTAAAGTCAACTTTACTGATTTAAAAAAAGATGCTTCAATGGTTGTTTTTTCAGCAAGTACCGATACCGCACGTCCAGCGCTCTCAGGTATTCTTGTTAAGAAAGAAGGAAATGGGTTTTTATTAGTAGGTACTGATGGCTATCGCCTTTCTCTCAAGCATCACTTAGTAACAGGGAGTGAGGCAACATCTAAAGATGAAGAGACAATTATTATTCCTGCTCGTGTGATGAGAGAGGTTCTTTCAATTCGTGACGATACAACTCATGTTTTGATTCACGTTGCTAAAGGAAGCAACCAAGTAATGTTTGAGATGGGGGAGACAATTCTTGTTGGCAGACTCATAGAAGCAGAATTCCCCAACTACGAGAGAATTATCCCATCTGATCATAACTCGCGAATCTTTTTTGACCGGGAAGAACTTCTCAAAGCGGTAAAGATCTGTTCTATCTTTGCCCGGGAAGCGGCAAATATTATTAAGTTTTCTTTAAAACAAGATAAATTGATTGTCTCATCCCAGACGCCATCTCTTGGTGAGAATACAGTAGAAGTTGAAGGGAAATTAACTGGTGAGGAAAATGAGATAGCTTTTAACGCTCGCTACTTACTTGATGTACTTTCAGGAATTCCACAGACAGATCTTTCTTTGGAGATGACAGGGCCATTAAATCCAGGAGTATTTAAGTTAAAAGATGACGCTTCATTCCTTCACTTGATCATGCCTATTAGGATTCAGCAGTAGCTACTTGTACGTTAAGTTTTTTATCCAACTTCGACTATCAACGTTATGCTCCTTTAGCCACTGGTCGAACTCCTGCGATCCAAGCGCTTTATTATTCTTGTCTACAACAAGGGTAAATTCATTAGTTTTGTAACTGTAGGTAAGGGTAAAATGGCTCCCTTTGTAGGGAACTATATCAAGCAGATCAGCAACTGCCGCATCTCTCTGAAGTGCTGACTTATTTTTCTCTGCAATCTTATCAACAGAGTCTTTATATTCATTACTTGACTCGATCTGCTTAGGATTACTTGTAGGAACAGAGGTGGTATTAGGATGTATTGCTTCTGGTGTGAGCTGTGTATTTGTGGGCACACCTTGCTGATTGGTAGTTGTTGGGTTTGATAATGAGGAAAAGATAAGGATGAGTAAAAGAATTACAATAATTCCAATTATTACTGCGATAATGAGTGCTTCTTTTTTTTGTTTGAAGAATGTATTCATAGCTATCTTTTAATCGGGTACGCAGCATTGTATGAACTCCCTGCGCCACCTCCCTGACTAACTGGGATCTTAAAGTCTGTCCAAGCCAAAGATGGATCTGTATTTTCTTGACCAGTAGCCCAGCTGCAGTTATTTGGATCTCTAGTATGCATTCTGTTTCCTGCTACGTCAACGCCATCAACGACGAGGATGTGACCAACGGGGGTAAATTGATTTACACAGCCTTTACAAGGGTAGTTAAAGGCATTGAGAATAATTATATATCCTTGGCTGAGATATGTTTGTATTTTACCTAAATCAGGCTTGTCACCTGAAATAAGATTAGGACCCACCGTAAATCCTTGGTTTTTAAACCAGGAGCTATTGATAGCTGAGTAGATATCACTGCCTGCACCACATCCAGCTCGCCATCCGCTTGATTGAAATACACTATCAACCTGTGGAGGTGTTGTCTGAACTCCAAATGTAGACATAATCATGGCAAGAGACGTAGGTCCGCATCCTGCATTGCCTAAATCGCAGGAATTAGCCCATCTGGGATCACCCTGACAGTAGTAGGTAAAATTGCCTTTACCAGTGAATGTACCACTTCCGCTTGCACTGCTAGAACTAGAAGTAGAGCAGTTGGCAGGAAGGGGGGGAGGAGAGTCTTTAGGGTCACCGACTTTAGTTATGACACAACTTGTAGATGAGGCAGAGCCACTTCCTCCACTAGTTAACGTACCAGAGCCTGATGCAGGACCCAATGCTTTAAGATCTGCACGGACATCTCGCAAAAAGCCTTGCCCAGGGTCTTGTCTGTCATCAGGTGATAATTGATAGTGTCCGAAGATGCCAAGGGAGCTTTTTTTAATAGACCCACTATCAGCAGCGTTACTGCTATTTATTGTTGTGTACTCAATATCGCCTACTGGAATGTTATATGCCCCCATAAGCTTTCGAATGAGGTCTATTAATGATTGGTATTGGGCAGCAGGTGCTTCTGACTTGCTGTTATAGTCTCCCGTATGCCCAACTTCAATTGAGATAGAATCGTCATTATAGTTAGCAACTGCCCAACCTATCTCGACTTTATCTGAAAGAGTCTCAAGCATCTGGAGAGCCTTCCCATCTTTCCCCACGGTAAATTGCGTACTAGCATATCTTCCTTCAGGAGAGTCAGCAAAGTAGTCCCACAATCCATCTGCACTCGTAATACCTTCAGTGGTATGAACAATAATCTTCGTTGGCTTTACTCCGCAGGTACCAGGCCGCATAAGTTGTCCGAAAGGAAGTAGTTTTTTTTCAATACCCAAATCAATAACTGTTCCAGAACATTTAGTTGCGCCTCCTGGTGAGGCTGCATAGATGGAAAGGGGGGGAAAAAAAAGGAATAAAACGACTAGTAAAAAAAAGAAAAGAACTCTCTTCATAGAATATTAATTAGATGTTCTCAATGGAATAAGTATAATATGAACCCGCGTGATCTGATCTTTCTTTATGACATAACTCATACGAGTCATATCATATTCAGGCGCCTTAATAGCTTCTAAGGTATGCTCACCAACTGGCATCTTTTCTACAGTAAAGGGCGTATGGTTACTGGGCCATTTTTGACCTGGCGGTATGGGTTCTTCAGGATCCCCAGCATGGCTTGAGGTATCAAGAAAGACTTCAGCACCCTCAACGTTGGATGTGACAATCAAAGTGCCGGTATCTGTCTCTTCTTTATGACGAAATGGTTGGGGAGTGGCTTGTGGATAAGACTGTTCTTCTTTTGTCACGGGGGTGCTTGAGGTCGAGACGGGAGGAACTGTTTTAGGGGTAGAACTGGGGGAAAAGAATGAAATGACAACAATAAGAATGACGAAAAGAGCTAAGATCCCAACAATACCTGCAAGAATTAATTGAGGTGATAATTTTATCCGATTAAACATGGTAATTTATAATATCTTAGGACTCTCCTGCTGGAGCGTCTTTATCAATATCTTCTCCGAATTCTTGAATATAATTTTCGACTGTTGTTGGGTTGAAAGTATGAATTTCAAATACCTCGTCTGTGATAGGGTTACCAATTAATGCAAACCCTTTATTTGCATAAATGTAGGTTCTTATAAGGTTTCCATAAAAGCGAGAACCCCTGATTGTTTGTTGAGGTTTTCCATATTCTTTTTCATATTGAGAAATACGGACATACCCCGGGTCTTTTGAGCTCTCAGGGACAAGTATTCTTTCAAATATGACCTGATTATCTTTTACAATAACTTCATTTTTCCTAGAAATAAGTGGGGAGGAGAAGGTGTATCGAGTTGCCCCATCGGAAAGAGTAGCTTTACCTATAATGCCTGGGAGATCCTCAACTTCATTTTTGGTGGTCTTCTCGATAATAGTTTTCTGAGTAGGCGAAATTTTGTGCTGGGTGGAACTTCCTCCAGGAACATTGGTTGGTGTTGATGTCGTACTATTTCTTCTCATCCCACTCAGTAGAGCTACTATAAGAACAGATACTACAAGAACAATGACAATGCCCAGAAGGAGAAGTAATCCATTGTTGTAAGTAAGTGCGTTAATTCTATTTTTAATATTTGAGAACATAGTTTTATAATACCTGTTTGGCAACGTTTAAGTGAAGTGGGAAATGGGTATCTTCAAACAGGGAGTTCTTAGGATCTTCTCTTGCGTCACAAGCACCTGTCTTTCCACCTTGAGTAGGATTGAGGTAATACGCGACAAGTTCCGCATAGTCTTCAGCAGAGCCTTTAACGGGACAAGCACCTTGTCCACCATAATAAGGACCTGAATACGGACTCAGCCCTCCTTCTGAGGCATAAGCATTCTCAAACTCTGAAACATGCATAGTTTCTCTAGGATTACTGTAATAGAGGACATGTCCCAATTCATGAGAAAGGATGAACTTAAATGCATTTGTCCCTTCTGGGATCCAGATGTTACATGTACTATTACAGTCCATACCAATGCCTCCTAAGGAGGGACTAATATCGCTGTGTACTGTGGTTGAGACTCCTGTGAGAAGCGTTGGAACTTTAGAGTTAGAGACGCAGGTGAATAATTCGTAAATATTAATAATCCCTGCACTACTGAATCCGCTTGTTGAAACTCCATATTTACTTTTAAGTTCCGCTCCTGGGTCAGAAGGAAGAGTGCCTGTTGGTTTACATTGTCCATCAACAGATCCTGGGGGTGCCCCTTGTCCAGATGCGGTTGCAGTACTTCCCCCACCAAACGCTTGAGCTGTTGCACGATTTATTAAATAAGTGTCTTTAGTATCCGGTTTTAATCTCACTTTGAGCGATAATGTATAGCTTCCACCACCTCCACCCGCTGTCGTACCACTTCCTGTAGAGGGAAGTGTTGAAATCCCGGATCCGTCTGTAGGGCCAAGTGGTGTGTCATCTGCGACCTTCTTTGCAGTTACCGTCTCGTAATTTCCGCCGCCGCCGTTACCTAGGTAAGTTGCTGCTGAGTAAGAAAGGTCAATGAGGGGACCGTTGGCCAGCTCCCTTGAGCAGGCAGGACCGATATCAATCGTCATTACGACTACAGACTTGCCAGTGTCTGGGCGAGTAACCAACACCTTTTTATTGACGCCAAATACATCAACATTAGCAGCATACCAATTTAATTTTCGTTCGCAGTCCGGGCCGCTAAGTCCCGAACACTCTGGCGGCTGTTTAGCAGGGATACAGTTGTCGTTGGGGTCTGTCCAGCCATCAACGCAACCGAAAGCAGTTGCTTTGTACTTGCCATCGGGGGACTCTTGGGTGCTGGCAATTCCCGTACAGGAAGAGACTTGGGCAAATGCAGCTCTTGCTACGAAGAAAACTCCCATAAGAAAGAATGAATAAATAAGAAGTATAGGCCAATTGAGAAATTGTTTTCTATCTCGCATCATAGAGTGCTTTAATGGTATTGATATAATCTTGGCGATTGTAGTATTGGGCCGACCATCCCTCCATAGTATCCGCAACGCCATTCCCCATTTCTTTGAAAATTTTTGCTAGGACATATGCCCCTATCGAGTAATCTCTCATCAGATCTCCCACCTGGTCGCGGGCTGCTCCTCCATTTTTAAAATCACTTGCAAGGGTTGCGGCACTTTTACTGGGGAATGTGCCAGATCTGCCGATTTTTGCATACACGGCTTGTCCCACTTTTTGAACAGTGGAGGCATCACTTGATCCATACATCTTCTCAAATGCTTCAGCCAGAACACCTGTCTGTTCTCCTGGTCGGACTCCAGGTCCTCCAACCTGCCAGTTATTCGAAGCGCAAGGTGTATTGAGGTCATACTCAGAATCTTGGCAGTTATCGACCTTCATATCATAGTTGATTCCCTCGAAAAACGACCAGGCGCCAACGATCCCTGGGTCAATCCCCACAATTCCCGATGCTTTAAGGACTGCTGCTCCTGCACCTTCATCCCACCTCTTAAGGCCTTCGGCTGAAAGTGTTTTCGCTCCATTCTGGGGGGTCGGGAAGCCAAGTCCAGAAAAATATGACTGGTTAAAGGTATCGAGGTTTGATGGCCCTGTGGCTCCAGTAGCCCCGCCCCCGCCACCACCAGAGAGGTTCCAGGTAACTGTGTGGCTGGATGCATTATACATGCCCCCACTTGCTGAAGCACTACCTTCCACATACTCAACTCCTTCGGGAAGATAATCTGTAACACTAATAGATGAAGGGTTGCCGGTGTAGGCAACATTTAAGGTATATTCGAATTCATTGGCTGGATCATCTTCAGGAGTGACAGGATTTTTAACTTCTGTAGGCCCCGTCTTAGTAAGGGTCACAGTGACTCCTTCAAGACCAAGTTTTTGGTTCATAAGAATAAGGAATATAAAAAGGAGGATAATTAATAAAATAATAATTGCTAAGGTCACCCAACCCGGGGGAGTAGAAAAAAAACCTATAATACCCCCTATTCGTGAGGCACCCTGCACAACAGTAGTGGCTGTCTGTGTAGCTCCTCCTGTTCCAGGAACACCAACTGACGGTAAAGGTCCATTAGATACACTTCCTTGCCCAAAGGACTTTCTTAGGGAGTGAGAAGAAAAAAGGGAGGAAGAGCCTTGTTGTTGCTGATCTTGGTCACGGGAGGGATTCTGATCTTCTTCAGGAATGTCAGGAGTATCTGGGCGAGTTGATTCGTCTTCCATAGGTAGAAAGTAGCTTTATCTTAACATAAAGTAGCCTTACTGCACTTGGTTCGTAGGCGTGGGAATTCCATTCAAGGAAGGGTTATTAGAGGTCGGTTGATTGTCCGCTGTCGGGGCAGATTGGGAAGGAAGAGGTGGAGTAACCTCCGGGATATCAGGAGTGGATGCAGGAGCAATCTCTGTTGTTGGTTGGGCATCGAGAGGAGGATTATTATTTGGGATACCATCTGGCAGGGTTGATACAGGTTGAGTAGGCTCAACTTCTTGGGTGAGAGGTTGTTGGTTATGAATTAGTTCCTCAGGATTTGAAGTAATAAGATCGTGTTCAAAAGGTGCGCCGAGTGCCTTAATTGCGACGTGATTCTGTCCAGCGAAGAAAAGCCCTTCTCCAATATCAGCAGAAAGAAGCAGCTCTCGTTCTCCTTCAGAGAGATAAAATGTCTCTCCAACGAGATCGACTTCAGCGGTACCCTGCTTAAGAAGAATCTGGATAGACGAGTTTGTAAGAACAGCTTTACCATAATCGGTCTTTAGGAAGTCCTCTACGTCCTGCGTTGCAGTGGTTAGTCCCAAGTAGTATTTGCGTGCTCTTTTGGCAATTGAGTAGACGAAAGAGGCAGAGTCTTCAAATTTCATCATGTACCACGCTTCGTCAAGAACTAGGAGTCTTTTCTTAAGAGATTTTTTAACCTTCGTCCAGACGAAATCAAGGATAATATGCATGGCAATAGGGCGAAGTTCTTCTTCAAGGTTTTTAATATT
>JBDHUU010000012.1:0-14175 GCA_039809285.1 Candidatus Levyibacteriota bacterium | reverse complement strand
CTTTTTATGATGGTTAATAGCTCATCGCTCTTGTGGCAGAGTATTCCACAGCTTACATTCATCCAATTTCCTTGGAGATTTTTATCAATTGCTGCTTTATGCTCGTCACTAATTGCTGGGGGGGTACTAGCAGCTCTAGGGAGGATAAGACCATTTATAACACTTTTTTTAATGGTATTTCTGAGTATTCTTTCTATTTTTTACTATGGAAAGTACTTTACTCCTCAATCTTTTGATGAAAATCTTGCTAAATATACCGATCTATCTCACATTACATGGAACGTTTCTAAAGTATCTGATGAGTATCTTCCAAAGAACCTTAAAAAACCTAAATCTTTAGCTGCTGTACCGCATTCTTTTATTGAGTCTCTTACAGGAGAAGTTAAGATATTGGAGGACTCCGAGAAGACACAGACTAAAAAAGTTAGTCTTAGTTCATCAGGGGGATTAGTTCGGCTTAATTTAGCCTATTTTCCTGCTTGGCAGCTTAAGGTAGATAATAAACGTATTTCTCCTCGTGTTGTTGATGGGGTCTATGAGTTCAACCTGACTCAAGGCAAGCACAGTGTTGAAGCTTCTTTCGTCCAGACACCCGTCGAGCTTCTTGCAAATATCCTAACTGTTGTTGGCCTTTCCCTTCTTATTCTTGGTATAATAAAAACACGTACTAGTAAGTCATTATGACCAAACTTCCCGAGTTATCGATTTTCTTTCCCTTTTGGAATGAAGAGGCAAATATAGATGCCGTTGTTGAAAAGGCTTTGTCCATTGCTCCAACAGTCTCAGAGACATATGAAGTATTAATTGTTGATGATGGTTCTTCAGACCATACGTTAGATAAAGCTAAGGAACTTTCGAAAAAGTATCGACAAGTTAAAGTGGTCTCTCATAAGGTAAATAGAGGATATGGAGCAGCATTACGATCTGGATTTGAAAACGCCCAATACGACTATATTGTCTTTACTGATGGAGACCTTCAATTCGATTTCTCAGAGATTACTAAATTTGTCGAGAAAATTGATTCAGCAGATATGGTGATTGGCTTTCGAAAAAAAAGACGGGACAATAAACTTTTCAAACGACTTCTTCTCATGAACCTCTTAAAGATTTGGGATTTTATCCTCTTTAGATTTTATTTCAAAGATATTGACTGTGGTTTTAAAATGTTTAAAAAAGAGGCAGTAGATAAAATTGGTCCTTTCCATTCAGAAGGAGCTATGATCACAACAGAAATTTTGGCTAAAGCTACTGCTAAAAAGTTAAAAATCATTCAAGTAGGGGTTAATCACTATCCAAGAGAATATGGAGAACAGACAGGTGCTAATCTCTTTGTTATTGTCAGAGCAATTTTGGAAAGTTTGAGTCTTTTTGCTGATATAAAAAATAAACGGTTCTAATGTATGCAGGACATTGATATTGCAACGATTAAAAAACGCTCCATTAAAGGAGTTTTCTCCTTAGTTTCTCGAACTTTTCTTATCCAGTTTATAGGTCAAGTTGTCACATTTTTATTAACTGTTTATCTCTCTCCAGCAGACTATGGCATATTTTTCCTCGTCTCAACAGTTATTACTTTCTTAGCTTATTTTTCCGATATTGGTTTGGCTGCTGCTCTCATTCAGAAGAAAGATTCACTAACTGAGGATGATCTCAAGACTACCTTTACCATCCAGCAGATACTTGTTGTAACAGTTGTTATTATTGGTCTTCTCGCAACACCAATTGTTGCTACGACGTACAGCCTTAACTCAACAGGCCAAATCCTATACCAAGCGCTTATCTTTGCCTTCTTCTTGTCTTCGTTAAAGACCATCCCATCTATTCTTCTTGAAAGAACGCTTCAATTTAATAAGCTTGTTATTCCGGATATCGTAGAGACTTTAGGATTTAATGTCATTGTTCTTGTTCTAGCTATCCAAGGCTTTGGCGTAATGAGCTTTACCTATGGCGTCATTGCCCGTGGTCTAGCAGGACTCATTGCTATTTATGTCGTATCACCTTGGAAGCCAGGGCTTGGGATTAATAAAAAAGTAGCTAGAGAACTCCTTTCTTTTGGGCTTCCATTCCAAGCTAATTCTATCTTAGCTCTTGCGAAAGATAATCTTTTCTTTCTTTATTTAGGCGCTATTTTGCCGAAGCCAGCTCTTGGCTTTATTGGAGTTGCTCAAAAGTGGGCGTATATTCCTTTAAGATTGGTAATGGATAATTTAATAAGAATTACTTTTCCATCTTTTTCGCGACTCGCTCATAATGAAGAGTACTTGGGAAAAGCAATTGAAAAAACACTTTTTAGTACAACACTTTTTATTTTTCCTTCAATTGTCGGAATGGTAATTCTTATGCCTCACTTTATGCAAATTTTTCCTAAATACCAAAAATGGGAACCAGCTCTTCTTTCACTCGTGTTCTTTGGTATCAATGCCATTTTATCTTCAATCTCAACTCCCTTAACAAATGCACTAAATGCTATTGGCAAAATTAAAATAACACTCTATTTGATGATCTTTTGGACAGTAGCTACATGGGTTCTTACTCCACTACTTATATCTCTTTATGGCTTTAATGGTGTATCAATCGCCTCGGCAATTATTTCTCTCAGTGTTGTTGGGGTAGTGATAGTTGTTAGAAAATATATTCGATTTAATATATTTCAGGTGACAGTTTATCCTTTTATTGCCACAGTTGTGATGGGTGTTATTCTTTATTTTTTCAGTAACCTCATCCATAATTTCCCTCTTTTCTTTGTAAGTATTTTTGTTGGAGGGGCAACATATTTAGCGGTCATTTACCTGTTAGCCAGACAACTAATCATTTCTGATATACAATTAGTGATAGAGAATTTGAGAAAGTAAAAAATGAAGCTATCAGCAGTTATTTCTACGTATAATAGTGCAAGTTTACTTGAGGATTGTCTTAAATCGCTCAGTTTTGCTGATGAGATAGTCATTATTGATCATAAGTCTCTTGACGATACGGTAAAAATAGCGAGGAAATACACCAAGCATATTTATTCTCAGAATAATAATCCTCAAGAAATCGATCTTCAGAAAAATGTTGGGTTTGAAAAAGCTAAAAGTGATTGGATACTATCAATTGACTCAGATGAAAGAGTGAGTGATGAGCTTGCAAAAGAGATTCGGTCTGCTATTAATTCAGATTCTGGTTTCTCTGCATATAAAATGCCTCGCAAAAATATTATTTTTAATAAATGGATAGAGCATTCGATCTGGTGGCCCGATTATCAAGTAAGGCTTTTTAGGAAAAATAAGGGCAAGTATACAAAGGCCAAAGTTCATCAGGACATTGAGATCGACGGAACAATTGGAGAGTTGACTGAGCCTCTAGAACATCAGAACTACCAAAGCATTTCTCAGTATCTTACTAAGATGGACCAGTACACAGAGAATGAGGCTAATTCGTATGTCACACAAAACATCCATTTCCTCTGGATAGATATCGTCCGTATGCCAATTTCTGATTTTCTCAAAACATTTTTTCTCCAGGAAGGATATAAAGATGGGCTGCATGGACTCGTTTTAAGTGTTCTTCAGGGATTTTATATGTTTCTTGTCATTACCAAAGTGTGGGAGAAGCAAGGATTTAGGGAAGAGAATTCAAAAGATTTCCTCAAAGCTCTTGTTACAGAGTGGGGAAAGCTGCAACAGGAAATTAGTTACTGGATATTCACAGCCTTAGGAAACAACACATCAAATCCACTTAGTAAGATCTCTTATAAATTAAAAAAGAAATATACCTCACAAAGGATAAGTAAATGACGGAAAAAGTAATTATTTCAATACTCGATTACAATCAAGAAAAAGATACTCTCTCTTGTCTTCATTCTCTCGATCAGTTGAATACTGATAATTTTACTATCGAAATAATTGTTGTCGACAACTATCCTAAAGGTACGTTTAGTCTGGGAAAAGAGAAATTCCATCACCCTATAACTATTGTTAAAACCACTGAAAACAAAGGATTCTCAGGTGGACACAATATCGGTATTAAAAAAGCCTTAGCAATGGGTGCCGACTACATTATTGTCCTTAATAACGATACAAGAGTAGATAAAAATCTCGTTAAAGAACTCGTAAATGCATCTCGAGATGATAAAAATCGGGGAGCAATCGTCCCCAAGATTTATTTTGAGAAAGGACACGAATTCCACAAGGATCGCTATAAAAGTCAGGAGTTAGGTAAAGTCCTGTGGTATGCAGGAGGAGATATGGACTGGGATAATATTAATGGTACGCATAGAGGAGTCGATGAGGTAGATCACGGACAGTACGATACGCCATCCAAGACTGGATTATTTACCGGCTGCTGCGTACTTTTCCCAAGAACAGTACTTGAGAAAACCAAGGGATTTGATGATCGCTATTTTCTTTATTATGAAGACGCAGATTTAAATGAGCGTATTAAAGAGCTTGGATTGAGTATTTGGTATCAACCTACAGCTGTTCTTTGGCATATCAATGCGGGTGCTACAGGAGGCTCGGGATCGGTACTTCAGGATTATTTTATTAGTAGAAATCGAATGCTTTTTGGTATGAGTTATGCCAGACTTCGAACAAAAATAGCATTAATCAGAGAGAGCCTTAGTCTTTTAAGAAGTGGAAGGGAATGGCAGAGAAAGGGAATTAAGGATTATTATAGAAATAAATTTGGAAGGGGAAGCTATCCTGTATGAGATCAACATTAACAGGTATCATTTTAGCCAAAAATGAGGAAGAAATGATTGTTGACGCTATAAAATCTTTGTCTTTTGCAGACAAAATTATAGTTGTTAATAACAATTCCTCAGATAATACAGAAGATATTGCTAAAAAAGAAGGAGCTTATGTACTTACCACTGATTCTCAAGATTTTTCTGAGCTGAGGAGTTATCCGTTAAAAAAAATAACAACAGATTATATTTTTTACTTAGATGCTGATGAGAGAGTAAGTAGTGAGCTTAAAGACGAAATCATAAGTGTTCTTCAGTCTAGTAATCCGAAAGCTGCTTTTAGAGTTCCTCGCAAGAATTTTTATTTTGGCGAGCATCCATGGCCCAAAGTTGAGCACTTAGAGAGGCTGTTTAAGAAAGAAAATATTAAAGGCTGGCATGGAAAACTTCATGAGACCGCTGATGTTAACGGAAGTATTGGTGACTTAACTTCTTCAATTCTCCATTATTCTCATAAAGATCTCTCATCGATGGTTGATAAAACTAATGAATGGTCAGATATTGAATCCCACCTTCGATTAGATGCTCATCATCCTTACATAACCTGGTGGAGGTTCCCACGTGTTATGGCTACTGCTTTTATTGACTCATATTTTCGTCAAAAAGGATATAAAGCTGGGACAGCGGGAATAGTTGAGAGTATGTATCAATCTTTCAGTATCTTTATTACCTACGCAAAGTTATGGGAATTACAGGAAGAGAAAAAGAAAAAATAATTATTTATTCTTTTTTTTCCTAGAGAGCATTTTGGGCCAAGTTTTTATTTCAGTTAGAGTAAGAGGCTTTTTGGCAAATTTAAAAAGATAGATCAGCTCAAAAATTCCAATTGAGTTGACTATTAAAAAGACAAAAAGAACTATGAACCACACTCTCTGTTCGTACCTAGACGCTCTCCACAGGGCTACTGCCTTCCAGAATACAGACCAGATACTAAGGATGACAATAAGAATTTGCATTTGAGTATTTGGCATGGTTTGATCGTAGCACAGGTATTCTTGAAATGCAAAAACTTGCTACAATACTAATGAGTTCATGAAGATTGCTATTTTTGATCCATATCTAGACACGATGTCAGGAGGGGAGAAGTATATGCTTTCCATTGCCATGTCTTTGTCCAAAAGTCATGACGTAAGCATTTTTTGGGATGAATCATCCATTAGCGAAATTATTGATAAAGCATCCATGCGATTTGGCTATGATGTTTCATCAATTACTTTTGTCTCTTCGCTTTTTGATAAGAAGATCAGTTTTCTGGAGCGCTTCGAAGCGAGTAAACAGTATGACTTGATAATTGTTCTCAGTGATGGGAGTATTCCTGTGGTTGCTTCAAAGCTTATTCTTCATTTTCAGTCTCCTATGAATTGGGTAAAGGGTAAGTCGCTCAAGACTCAGCTTAAGCTGACGAGAGTTAAAAAAATAATCGTAAATTCCAAATTTACTAAGGAGCACATCGATAAGACATTTGCTAAAAAAAGTACAGTTCTTTATCCGCCGGTCTCCATACAGAGAAAGTATGACCCACAGAAAAAAACTAAAAAGATTTTAAATGTCGGCAGATTTGGTATCAATCAAGCAGGGTCAAGTTTTAAAAAACAAGATATACTGGCTGATACTTTTTTGAAGATGTGTGATTCAGGAGTAACGGGTTGGAAGCTTGTCTTTGTTATGAGTGTAATGGATCGCGACAAAGACGCATTTGAAGACTTTAAAAAGAAATATACCGATTATCCAATTACATTTTTGATAAATCCATCAAATGATATTCTTTGGGATGAGTATGAAAGTGCCAGTATTTATTGGCATGCGTCAGGTTTTGGTGAGGATTTACAAAAATATCCGGATAGAGCCGAACACTTTGGTATTTCAACAGTTGAGGCAATGGGAATAGGTGCTGTTCCTGTAGTAGTCGCTCAAGGCGGGCAAACAGAGATAATCAAAGATGATTCTAATGGGAAGTTATGGACATCACTAGATGAATTACAACAAACGACTCGAGATCTTATTAATGATAAAGATTATAGAGAAAGATTGGCACGTCGCGGAGTAGAGGATGCAAAAGGTTTTTCATTGAGCCGATTTGAGAGTCAAATTAACGAGCTAGTGCTATGAAGATAAAGACCATAACAGGTATTATTTTTCTTGTTTTAATCGTCCTTATCTTCTTTAGAAGTATCTTCTCTCTCACTCGCGTCCCTATTCCAACTGATACCTTAGTTAATCTATTTAATCCTTATCGAGATTACTATGCTAGCGAATATCCTCGCGGTGTGCCTTACAAGAATCCATTAGTTGGAGATCCAGTTCTCCAGCAAATACCAAGCCGTCAGTTATCAATCGAGCAGCTTAAGAAATTCGACCTGCCTCTTTGGAATCCCTATCAGATGGCAGGATATCCGCTTCTTGGGAATATTCAATCAGCACCTTTTTATCCGCTCAATATTCTTTTTCTCATTCTTCCTTTTGTTCCAGCCTGGACCATCTTAATTCTGCTTCAGCAAGTACTCGCTGGAGTTTTTATGTTTATGTATTTAAGAAATCGTGTCTTATCTCAGGAAGCAAGTACTATTGGAGCCTTAGCATTTAGTTTTTGTGGATTTTTTATCGCGTGGCTTGAATGGGGGACAATCGCACATACTGCTTTATGGATTCCTTTGGGACTTTTAGCAATAGATCAAATCTTAAAAGATAAAAAAAGATATTGGTACTATGTCTTTGCAGTCTCTATTATTTGTTCATTTTTAGCAGGTCACTTGCAGACATTTATCTACGGACTCTTACTTCTTGTTCTTTATTTTCTCTCTAGGTGGTATGGGGGAAAGAATAAAAAAATAGCAATTTATACTATCATTACTCTTCTTATTACAGCGATTGTATTACTGCCGATTTGGTATTCCCAGCTTAACCTAGTTTTATTATCTGCAAGAAATATTGATCTTTCTTGGCAAAAGCTTGGCTGGTTTATTCCTTTGGCACAATTGGTACAGTTCTTTGCTCCAGATTTTTTCGGCAATCCTGCAACGGGCAATTACTGGGGAGTCTTTAATTATGGAGAATTCATTGGCTATGTTGGGATGGCTCCACTTATCCTTGCGATAGTAGCTTTTTTCTCTCAAAGAAGAAAAGAAGTTATATTCTGGGGAAGTTTAGTTATTATATGCCTTCTTTTTGCTACCCAAAATCCCATTGCTAGTTTTCCTTATTCTCTCTCCATTCCTTTTTTCTCCTCAGCTCAGCCAACTCGACTGTTAGTTCTCGTTGATGTAGCATTGGCAATTCTTGCTGCTATTGGATTTGAGACTATAAGTAAATCTAAAAAGAATCTGCTGCCTTATATTGGTGCTGTTATTGGAGTTATTATTATCATTTTTTATGGATTTACCCTATTAAGCGCACACAATTTTACTGCAGCTGATTTTGCAGTTAGTAAAAGAAATATAATTGTCCCAAGCTTTCTTTTAGCTGCGACAGCGGGGATTCTAATTCTTACTCAAATTTTCTCTCAAAATAGAAGACGTATCTTAATGATTTTCTTAATTGGTATAACCGCATTTGACTTACTCTTTTTTGCAGGAAAATACACACCATTTGCTGCTGCCTCTTTCTATTATCCAACGACTAAAGCACTAGCATACCTTACCAGTCAGCCTGGGCAATTTCGTATCATGACAACAACGCGACAGATATTATCTCCTAATATTGCGACAATGTATCACCTTCAAAGCGTTGACGGCTACGATCCTTTATATCTTATGCGCTTTGGTGAAATGATGGCCGCGTCAGAAAGAGGGAAAGCAGATATCTCAACTCCATTTGGTTTCAATCGCATAGTTGTCTCCAATAAAACAGAATCTCCCATAATTGATCTATTAGGTGTTAAATATATTCTTAGTCTTACTGAGAGAAGCGATCCAACACTTACTAAAGTCTTTGAAGAAGGCGAGACAAAAATTTATGAAAATAAGTCCGCCTTTCCCAGATCATTTTTTGTAAAGAATATTATCCAGACTGATTCCCGGCAGTCAGCAATAAATAGTATGTTTGATTCAAAGATAGATCTTCATCAGACGGCAATTGTTGAGGATAAGGATACATTACCTCAGTCATACAGTCCTGGTACTGTATCAATCAGCTCATATTCTGAGAATAGTATCATCATGCAGACTAAAAATAGTAATGAAGGTTTTCTTGTTCTTACAGATACGTTTTACCCAACGTGGAAAGCATTTATTGATAAAAAACCCGTAAAGATTTATTTAACAGACTTTAACTTCAGAGGTGTTGTTGTCCCTTCAGGTACCCATACTGTAGAATTTAAAAATAGTATATTTTGAATATGAAAGTTAGTATTGTAATTCCAAGTTATAATGGTCAACAGCTCCTTGCTCATAACCTCCCTAAGGTCATCTCAGCACTGGAGTATGCCAAAGAAAAGGAGAAAATTGATTCAGAAATAATTGTAGTAAATGATGGTTCAAGTGACGAGACGATTTCTTTTATGGAAGACTTTATTAAGTCACACAAGGGAGTTCCTATTATGTTAAAAGATAATGGGAGAAACCTTGGTTTCTCTCCAACAGTAAATAATGGTGTAAGGGCAGCCACAGGAGATATTGTCATCTTGCTTAATACTGATGTCACTCCTGATAGAGATTTTATTTTGCCGTTACTTCCATACTTTAATGATAATCTAACATTTGCAGTTGGATGTATGGATAAAAGCGTAGAGGGAGAAAAGATTGTTATGCGGGGAAGAGGAGTAGGCATATGGAAAGAGGGATATCTCAAGCATAGATTAGGAGAGTTAGATAAAAATAACACTCTTTGGGTAAGCGGAGGAAGTGGTGCATTTCGAAGAAGCTTATGGGAAAAATTGGGAGGATTATGCGAGCTATATAAGCCTTATTATTGGGAAGATATTGATCTCTCCTACAGAGCTTTGAAGTCTGGATACTCAATTTATTTTGAGAAAGATAGTACAGTTATTCATAAGCATGAGGAAGGAGTGATTAAAAAGACGCAGCCAAACAGCAAAATTTTGACCATAGTTAACCGTAATCAAAATATTTTTACCCTTCTTAACGCTACAGATCGCAGTATCCTTTTATCCTTTATATTTCACTTACCGATCCATATCCTAAGAGCAATTAAGAATAAGGATAAGTTGTATTTATCAGGACTAACAAAAACATTCCTCATGCTGCCGCAAATTTCACAGATGCGGTCTAGATATCAGAAATTAATGAGAGTATCAGATCATGATGTCATCACCAAAATTCAAGCATGATTTTTCTCTTTGAGTTACTATTTTTCATAGTTCTCGTTTTACTATTCCTCTATGCCCCAGGGAGATATCTACTGCGAATTGCAAGGTTTTCATATTCGCCAAGTATTACTCTCCTGCTCTCATTTGGAGTAGGTATCGCCGGATTTCTTTTTACTGCTTATCTTCTTGCTTGGGTAAAACTCGAATTTGTAGCCTTTATTATAGCTGGAGCCTTGACAGTACTTGATCGTGGAAGGTCTTTATTAGAGCTGACTCAACATAGACAAAAACTGAGTAAGTACAAGATCGAAATAATTCTTCTCGTTTTCGGAATGAGTGGGATGTGTTATCTTACCTCAAGATCTGGAATAGAAATTGATGGTCAGGTCTATTTTTATGGAGTTAATGCAGTGGACTCGATCTATCACCTAGCACTTATTGGCAACTTGACTCATTCCTTTCCACCAGAGCATTTTGGTTTGAGCGGAGTTCCGTTGAGGGGGTATCACTTTTTCTATGATTTCCTCCTCGCTCTTTTTGCCACATACTTTCATTTTCAAATAACTGATCTCTATTTGAGATTATTTCCATTGTTGGTAAGTTTTTTGTTTGGTCTCAGTTTTTTGTCTCTTTCAATCTATTGTAAATGGAAGAAGGGTGTCACAAGAGGAATTATTTTTTCAGTATTTTTCTTAAGTAATTTTGAGTTTTTTCTAAATTATTTTGTTCAGTCAGAGCTTCTTGCGCATATCCCTGAAGGATTAACACAGATTCTTGACCCATCGGTTCCTCTCTCAATTGCACTTTTTATCTGTGGATACATACTCTTTAGTACAAAAAAGAAGACGATAGATCAGGCTGCTCTGACAGCTTTAGTAGTAGGGGTTTTGCCGATGATAAAAGTCTACACAGGAGTATTATTTTTTGCGGGATTAAGTATTAATTTGTTAATGGCTCTCTACAAAAAAGCCATACGACAAAATATAGTAGTATTTGTGCTCGCAGGAATTGTTGCTGGAATCGTCTATCTGCCCATAAATTTTGGTGTGGGAGGATTTATTTTTGCACCCTTTCTATATCTCAGACACTTAATGGAAGGATCACAATTTTTTCAAAATCTTCATTTTCCTATCCAATATCTCGTCTTTGAAGAACACTCAAATTTTTTAAGAATGGGAATTATTTTAGCTATTATCTGTGGAGTATTTTTTATCGAGACATTAGGCTGGAGACTTCCTGTTTTTCTTATATCTCTGCTGAGTTGGCGATACAGACGGAATATTTTTCGAGGTGAAAATATTTTTTGGTTCGGTGTATTTTTAGCTGGAATTATTATACCTATTCTTTTTATCCAGAGCAGTAGTGTTTTTAATATCGTTCAGTTCTATTGGCTTGTAGTAACTCTTTCGCTGCCGTTTTTTGTACTGGAACTGCATACCCTTACCAGAGACTATAGAAAAGAAGTTATTATTATTGTATGGTCTATCTTTACTTTATCTTCTCTTCCTGCACTCGTTCAACTCTTTAACGAATACTCAACAAATCCGACTAGTATTAGTAAAGATGTGGTAACCCTCTCAAAATCAATTACAAGAAATGTACCTCAAGATAAAGCAGTCCTTATTTTGAGTGAAAGAGATAGCAATAACACTCCACTCTTGCCTGCTTTAACAGCCAGGTCTGTGTATCTGGGTGGTGAAGGTATTGATTTTCCGGGAATAGAAAAGATCATCTATTCCAGAGAGCAAAAAATTGATAGAATTCTAGAAGTGCTTAAAAGCTGTAATAACTCAACAAAACAAAAATATATTCCACGTATGCTAGAACTTATTTCGTCCACGCAAACCAACTATATGCTGGTATCAGATACTTATCCTTGTTTGCAGGAAACTTTACATTTTAAAACTATAACTAAAATCGACGGGTTGAAACTAATCCAAAAACTGTGATGAAATTATCAATTGTTATACCAGTTTATAATGAGGAGAGAACAATTGCTGAAGTAATTAAAGAAGTTACTAGCGTTGTAATTCCTGAGGTTAAAAAAGAAATTATCGTTGTTAACGATGCATCAAGTGATAACACGAGAGAGATCCTCCAGAAATTAGTAAAGAGTCATAAAGATTTAGTTGTAGTAACGCATGATAAAAATAAAGGTAAAGGAGCTGCGGTTCGAACAGGTTTTGCTAAAGCAACGGGAGACTATATAGTTATTCAGGATGCCGACTTGGAATATAATCCGGAGTATTTTAAGAGTCTTCTTAAACCAATTGTCTCGGGTAAGACTGAAGTTGTTTATGGAACGCGTCTTAAAAAGTTGCCTCAACTGACACAGCATGGTACGATGGGAAAATCTCGTTTTCTCCTGCATTTTTTCGGCAATAGATTTCTTAGCCTCGTAACAAGTATTCTTTATTTACAGTGGATCACAGATATGGAGACTTGTTATAAAGTATTTCCTCGACAGTTCTTAAGTACTACAACCCTTCATGGTAATGGGTTTAATTTCGAGCCAGAAATTACTGCAAAGTTGATAAAAGCAGGATATCGCATAGTCGAAGTACCTATTACTACAAAACCACGAGGATATAATGATGGCAAAAAGCTTCAGACTGTTCCTGAAGGAATTGAAGCGATTAAGACACTTTTTAAATATCGTTTTAACAAATGAAAGTAGCGGAATTTTTTATAAATCCAAAGGGATTTATTTTTCTTGCAATTATTATATTTGCTGCTCTCATTCGCTTTACCTCTCTTTCTTCACTTCCTGTCTCTCTTTACTGGGATGAAGTTTCAGAAGGATACAATACTTATAGTATTCTCCATACTGGTAAAGACGAATATGGTACGAGTTTTCCGCTTCTTTTTAGGGGGTACGATGATGATAAAATGCCTGTCTATATTTACTTGTCAGTTATCCCGGTAGCGCTTTTTGGTCTTCAAGAGTTTTCAGTTAGGTTCGTTTCGGCTTTTTTAGGAGTAGGGAGTGTAGTAGTATGCTTCTTTCTCGTAAGAGAACTATTTAAAAAAGAAAGGTGGAAAGATCCTGTCTCACTTTTTTCATCCCTCCTTTTTAGTATTGTTCCGTGGCACGTACAGCTTTCTCGTGCAGGTTTTGAAGCAAATGCTGCACTTTTCTTCGTTATGATAGGAAGCTTTTTTGTCTTAAAAAGCCGACACAAAAAATGGTATCTTCTGGGAGCGAGTATCTCTTTTGCTATAAGTATTTATACGTATCGAAGTTCACTCATCGTAATACCACTGTTATTTTTTGTCTTTCTCGTCATCTTAAGAAAGCAGCTTATTAAAAAGTCCAATCAAAAAGCCTCAATTTTTTCTCTTCTTATTTTCATTTTATTATCACTTCCTCTTATCTTTATAGTAGCGACCAAAGGAGATATCCGTTCAAGCGAAGTGAGTATTTTCGTCGCTGAAAATCCCAAGCTTCGCGAGAATAGTATTAGGCAAGAACAATCGGGGAATTCCCTGATTGCGAAAGTAATTTATAACAGAAGGCTTGTCTATGTAGAGGAAGCAGTTGAGAATTACATCTCTCACTTTTCTCCTAATTTTCTTTTCTTTAAAGGAGATATAAATCCTCGCCATAGCGTCGGGAATGTAGGGGAGCTTTATTTTTGGCAGCTTCCCTTTGTCATCGCAGGTATTATTTATCTTCTTAAAAGATATAGACAGCAAGGCTTACTTTTATTAAGTTGGCTGCTTCTTTCACCTATTCCTGCAAGTTTTAGCTTGCCCGCTCCACACGCATTGCGAGGTCTTTTGATGTTGCCACCTCTTATTATTTTTACCGCTGTAGGTGTCTATTATATTTACACGCTTTGTCTAAATAAAATTACTAAAATATCTTTCCTTACCATGATGACTATTGTTATGATTGCCAGTTCTTTAGTATATGCAAAGTCTTATATTATGCATAATTCCATAGCAGCGAGTAATGACTGGGGAGATGGTTATAAGCAGCTGATAACAGCTATTAAACCTGAGCTGAATAATTATGATAAGGTAATTATTTCTGGACACTTTTGGCAGCCTTATATGTACACGCTTTTTTACACTCAGTACGACCCAAATCTTTATCAAAAAGAGGGAAGTCAGGTCGGGTTTGGAAAATTTATTTTCGGAGGTACTTCGTGGGATCAGCGTCTCCATAGAGAGGAATTGAATA
>JBDHUU010000011.1:0-14484 GCA_039809285.1 Candidatus Levyibacteriota bacterium | reverse complement strand
GTTTAACACTAAATGAAAGAGTAGGCGGGGTGATAGTGATAGCCCGAGCACCAGTTGAGACCTGGGCATAGGCACTAGGGGAGAATGCACCTGTATAGACGCCAGTACCTACAAGGGAAAGAGCTAGTCCACCTAAAATAACGCCTTGAGAAAGGCTGAATTTTTTTGATCTTGATTGGGCAGTTTGTAAGATCATAGTTCTACGCTAGCACAGCATTTCATCCTTTACAAGGATGAAAATATAAAACTTAAAAAGTAAAAGATAAAGAATAAATATTCCTTATTTTTCGCATTTTAAGCTTTACGTTTTATTTCTCCTAGAACGTCACTGATGCAGTATAGGTAATTACTTGCCAATAATCTCCAGGAGGTGTTGTGTTCCCAGCTCTTGCGCCATAGACGCTGTAGATAACATCCCCTGATTGAGGTAGTGAGCCATTATAGTTTACTAACGTATAGTAGTACTGAGGAGAGGGGTTGGCGAACTTAGGAGTAGCCTGACCCCATGTAGTAGTGTTTACACGCCCACCAGCATCACAAGGATTGATACCATAACCTCCAGAACCACCGGTACTAATTACTGCCGGAGCTGGGGTATTATTTCCTGTTACGTTACCCTGGGCATTAACGATATATGATCCATTTGGAGGGTTAAGAAGAAATCCACTTGAGGTGGCTGTAATGCTATAGCCACTGGCAGTATTTGAAGTAACTGTCATTTGCTGGGCGGCATAGGTATTACCTGCAGCAGTAATCGTTCCTAAGTTAACCTCTGTGGGAGTTGAGGCGAAATTTGCATTTGTTGAAATATTGGCATAGGAGGTGCTACACGTCTGGCTGGTATGCATATCGGTACTAGCGGCTACACCGTCAATCGTAAAGGTAAATGTTGGATCAACGTGGGCAACGACAAAGACTGACTCAATTGTGCCGAGTTTAAGGGTTGCTTGATCTAGAATATTGCTTGATCCATCTTGTGTTGATACAGTAACACTTTTAACAGTAGCAGTTCCACGAGTAGTAGTGTTAGTGGGATTGATAAGAAGTGGTTTCTGAGTAGTACATCTTCCTCCCTGTGCATCAGCTGTCGCAGCAGTGCAGCCGACAAAGACCCATATGGTGGCTCCAGCTGGAATGGTGGCGGTAGCTGTTGTACAGGTAAGAGTGGGCGTATTACCAGCAGAGTTGCCGGTAATAGCCCATGAACACGTCGCTGTACCAAGGCTAGTCTTCATTTGAATATCAGTCGAGTTACTCAAGCCATTAAATGTCCAGCTGTTGGCAGAGGGTGATGCCTGGTTAGTATCACTCGCGGCTAGGGCTGGGTAGGAAATAATGATTTTGCCTCCAATTGGAATTGCGGTCTGAGGTGTAAAAGCAAAGGTATGCATAGCGGTGATTGGAACAGCGAGGACACTTGCCTTATCGTGTTTGATGGTGGTTGGTTGAGTAAAGAAAGCGGTAAGCTTGTTTGCGGATGTGGTAGCAATAGTGACATTTTCTGAAAATGAACCATTATTAAAAAATTTGGCTGAGTCAGATGAGAGGAAAGTAGAGACATTATCAAAGACAGTTACATTCGATGAGCCGATGTTCAAAGGATCTGGAGAATTAAGAGGAGATGATGGGGAGGGTCGTGAAGTTGAAGCACTCGCTGAAGCGTTAATTAAGGATAAAGCTTCTGCTTTCTTAGCACCCAAAGAAGATACTACCACTAGTATTAGGAAAACAGCACAAATTAAGGCACTTCTTTTCATGCAATTTCAGTATGTTGCTATTGTCAGGTTGTTGTCAAGTAGTATTCTCACAATATTCTTACATTTTACTTCGTAGCTTCAGTCGGGCACGAATTGCAGTCACCAAAATAATACAGATTATGAAGGCTGTTAGTATAACTACTGGCACTCCAATAAAGGTGATCGATTTCACATAGAGCGGTCCTTCATCAGAAAGAGCGATTGTCAGAGTAGCTTTATAGGGGCCAAGTAAGAAGCTTTCAGGCCAGATAGCTACAGCCTGGTTAAAGCTCGCCAATTTCTCTAAGTTATTAAGGGTATCTTTATCCGGGGATGCTTTTCCACTTTTAGAATCTTCTAAGACTTGTAAGTTGGCAAATTGTTCTTTACTTGGGAGAGTACGACTTGAGTTGGAGAGAATATTCAGAGGCAGGAGGTCAATCTTACCTATTTTTTGCCCAAACATATTAGTTATAAGAATTTGTCCTTTCGGATAGATAAAATGTGAGCTTGAATTTTTAATTTTTACAGTAAAATTGACTGGGCCTTTGGTCTGGAAAAATGGGGTAGAAAATTCCTCAATACTCCCGGTAGTTTTGGTCTTCGGACCAATTGAAAGAAGAACATTCATTGCGATTCCGCCGATGGCGCTTGATTGGCTCGACTGCGCACTCTCGCTCGCCGTGGAAGTATCTGCCAAAAAAAGAATAGAGAAGTAGTAATCACCTGGAGGTTCGTCTTTAGGAATGCCTACTGTTAAATCATATTGTTTTTTAGTCTTTGGAGGAAGAATAAAGGAGGTAACCTCCTCACCTTTATCCAAAAGCACAATTCTGTCTAAGATTAGAGGATCATTGCCCATTTGCATCTCCTGTGGCAGGTAAGTGATATCCCCGTTGTCTCCCTCAGGTTTAAAGAATTTATACTGAATATGAAGAGGCAGAGGATCGTCTCCAGAGTTCTCAAGTGTAACTGTCTGTTTCGCTGTGGCAGCTGCAGGAGGAGTTAATTCGATTTGAAAGATCTGTGGGCTGACTGAAAGGTCAAACCCTGAGGCAAAGATCGTAGTAGGGTTATACAGTAAAATTATACCGATGATAAATAGATACTTTTTCATAGTTAGAATGTAGGGACAGCTAGATAAATGATCTGATTAAAGTAGTCTCCCGCGGGTTGAGTACCTGATATATTTACCTTATAGGTAATTTGTACCTTCTTATTACGCCCGACATTTGTGCCTGTCATGACAGCAACTGGCGATTCATTATAGGTATTGTTAGCAAATTGCTTATAAAAAGTACTGGTACTAAATCCATTTGCGCAGTCAGTCCCAGTGACGTTGTCGCAGCGATAACCAAAGCCATAGGTGAGCGTGTTCGCCCAGGCGCTCGATGTTACCTCATTACATGTTCCACTGTCACACGTTGTATCAGGAATGAGACTGCCGGTACCGACTTTCAAGAGAGAATGATCTTCATAGGCTTTTACGCTATAGCCATTTGCAGTCCCATTATAGATAGTAAGTGTATTTGTACGAGTAACAGGGTTAGTCGGAGTAAGGCTACCAAAGTTAATTTCAAGTCCAGTTATCGTAAAGCGAAAAGGGATGATTGAGTAGACATATTGAAAGCCCGCTCGCACTGTAAAATTCGTTCCTGTATAGAGTCCTGAGGCAATTTCTCCTACTGTATTACTTACTTTATAGTTAGGACCTGTTGGCTTGCCTGATGTCATATTAAGATTGCCAAAATCAATTACCCAGTTTGCATTACTCATCGTAAATGCTTCGACCTGCTCAAGCGAAACTACTTTTTGTCCTAAGAGTACGAGAATAAGAAGTGGGAGAAGAAGTAGTAGTAAGGCAGCTTTCATTGATCTAGTAGTTGATGGTTTGTTGGTAAAAACTGAGCTGTGTGACGTTAATCCTTCAACGTTTCGCTCTCTTGAATGATATCTGCTAATTGAGCTTTATCTTTTTCTGGAAGACTCGTTGCATGATCTTTGAGGACATTAGCAGCTTCATTACTAATTCTGGTAGCAGTCTCATTGTCGTGCTGCTGATGTTCACTAACAATTTTATACTCCTTCCCAAAAAAATAGGCTAGAGGAGTAATAAGGACAATTGAACCGAGCTTGATAAGGTTATTTGTCATATCTGACCCAAAAGCTGTCGGTAAAAAAAGAAGAGCTACACCTGCCAGATACACGATCGCTGCTTCTGGTAGAAGGACAAAGCAAATAGCAAAAGGTATAAAGTAAAGAAGGAAAAAGACAGGGGAGGATAGTCCGCCGGTATCGGTGATAAGGACAAGAACGAGAGCTGTAAGAATTGCAATAGTCATCTCATCAAGTGTTGCAATGTTTTTATTAGCTTGTCCTGAACTAGCTTGCTCTAAACCTGTCGAATGTGTTGGGTCAACTTTCTTTGCTCTTCTACTCAAGAAAAGATACCCAAGTGCTAAGAGACCAATGATAGGGACAGTCAGCTCGGTGAGTCCCCAAAGCTGCCAGACAAATACGAAGATAAAAGCAGCCATAATGCCAAGTGATTGATTGATGAGAGCCATAGTTTCACTATACAACATTTAGAAGTTAGTTGTTAACAGCTGGCAGATAGTTTTATGGTATACTCGTGCTATGAACAAAGGTGATAAAAAACTATATATTCCATCAGATATTGAGCGTAAATGGCAAGAAAAGTGGGAGGAAAACAAAATCTACCAGCCAGACATGAAATCTTCCCCAAAACCTTATTACAATCTCCACATGTTCCCATATCCTTCAGCTGAGGGACTTCACGTAGGCAACGTATATGCATTTACCGGTGCAGATATTCATGGGCGTTTCAAAAGAATGCAAGGCTACGACGTCTTTCAGCCTTTTGGTCTTGATGGCTTTGGTATTCATTCAGAGAACTATGCTTTAAAGATCGGCAGCCACCCCATGGAGCAAGCGGGAAAGAGTGAGAACCGATTTTACGATCAGGTAAAGTCTCTTGGTAGCGGCTATGACTGGAGTCATACCTTAGAGACTTATGATCCAGATTATTATAGATGGACACAATGGATCTTTATCGAGCTTTTTAAAGCAGGCCTTGCCTATAGAGCTAATGTTAAGGTTAACTGGTGCCCGTCCTGTAAGACAGTCTTAGCTGATGAACAGGTAATTGATGGGCAATGTGAGCGCTGTGGAAGTACTGTTGAGAAAAAAGACTTAGAGCAGTGGATGTTCCGCATTACTGAATACGCAGAGCAGCTTTTAGAAGGACTAAATCGAATTGACTGGACAGAAAAAGTTAAAGTAGCACAGCACAATTGGATAGGAAAGAGTGAGGGAGCTAGGGTTATATTTCGCGTGGTCGATTCATCAACAGATCTTTCCGTCTTTACAACAAGGCCAGATACTCTCTATGGAGCAACTTTTATGGTCGTTTCACCTGAGCACCCTGTTGTTGAAAGATGGATGGATAACCCAGGAGTGAGGGAGTATATAGGTAAGGCTAGCCTTAAAGATGAGAGAGAACGACAGGAGAACAAAGACAAGTCGGGAGTCTTCTCAGGAGCCTATGCTATCAATCCAATCAATAATCAGCAGATTCCAATTTGGATTGCTGATTATGTCTTAATGAGCTATGGAACTGGAGCTATTATGGCTGTTCCTGCACATGATCAACGTGATTATGATTTTGCTCGAGAACACGAGCTTCCAATGATTCAAGTGGTAGATGGTGAAGGCGCAGATTTGAGTAAAGAAGCGTACACCGGTGAAGGAAAGCTCATCAATTCAGGCGAATGGAATGGGTTAAAGGTTCCCCAAGAAAAATCAAAAGCTATTCAAGATCTTAAAGCAAAAGGTAGTGGAGAAGGCTTTGTAAATTATCATCTTCGTGATTGGTTGATTTCACGGCAGCGTTACTGGGGACCGCCGATCCCGATGATTTATTGTCAGCATTGTGCTGATGAAGGTAAGTCCTGGTTTGATACCGATGACGCAAAGGAACAGAAAATCTTATTTAGTCATTTTAGAAAGACTAAAGAGGACGTTGCGGGTTGGTATCCTGATGAGAACTTGCCAGTAAAGCTTCCCGTTATTGATGACTACAAGCCATTAGGAACAGGCAACTCGCCGCTTGGTAACCATCCTGAATTTTATGAAGCTACCTGTCCAGCTTGTGGTGGTAAAGCTCAACGTGAGACAGATGTCTCAGATACTTTCTTAGATAGTGCCTGGTATTTCTATCGCTATATATCAACTGATAATAGCGCTCACCCATGGGGGAAAGAGTTAGCAGATAAATGGCTACCCCCAACGATTTATACCGGCGGAGCAGAACACTCGGTGTTACACCTTTTATACGCTCGGTTTGTCACAAAAGTTTTTAAAGACTTAGGTCTCATATCAAGCTTTGACGAACCTTTCCCACGCTTTTTTGCTCACGGTTTAATTATTAAAGATGGAGCTAAGATGAGTAAGAGTAAAGGTAACGTCGTTGTACCAGACAACTACATTAAAAAGCTAGGATCTGATACACTACGTACCTATTTGATGTTCTTAGGTCCTTTTAATATGGGAGGAGATTTTAGAGATAGCGGCATTGAAGGAATGAATAGGTTCCTCAAGAGAGTTTGGACTATTCTTACAGCCCAAACATTAGTTAGCACACCACTTGACCATACTGCCAATTCCGAAATGCACCAGACTGTAAAAGGGGTAACTGAGGATATTGAGGAGTTCAGATACAACACAGCAATTGCTAAGATCATGACTTATTACAACTATCTTTCTCGTAAAGATGAAGTAAGCAGGATAGAGGCAAAAGTGCTACTCCAACTTTTGGCTCCTTTTGCGCCCCATTTGACTGAAGAATTGTGGCATGAACTCGGCTTTGAGGAATCTATCCACATCTCTTCTTGGCCAGAATATGACAATGCCTTAATTGAAAGGGGTGTAGTAGTTATTGCTGTGCAGGTAAATGGAAAGCTACGAGGGACATTCGAGCTCTCAGCTCCTAAAGCATCTCAAGAAGAAGTCGAGAAAATCGCCCACGAAGATCAAGGCGTGCAGAGTCACTTACAAGGTAAGACTATTCACAAGGTAATCTATGTGCCAGGTAAGATTCTCAATTTTGTCGTCTCATAGCCCCATGGTATAATCCCCAGGCTAAGAAGTGTACTTCTCAACAGCGGGAAAGTTACTATTTCTTAGTATTCAAACAAGTCTACGTTCAGTGAGTTGACGCTCAAGGAGAACAAACATGTTGCTCAATTTTCTCTCGGTTACCCAGAGTGAGTCTGAGGATTCTATCATAGTCTTCGGAGTCATCACTGGTCTGGTGGTGGCGATCACCATCGGAGCGTTGCACTATGTCCGAGGAAATGTCGGAGTGGCAGTCTGGCTTGGGGGCGTCTGTGGTCTCTTCTCAGGCTACATTGCTGCCATTTTGTTGGACAATGGTCAAAATCCGCTCTGGATTCTCCTCAGCGCTTTTTGCCTAGCTGCCATTGTAGGCGTTTTTACCAGTATGCTGGAGTAGCACTTGTCTGCACGGTGGAGGGAAAGCAGTTGTGCCTTCCCTCCACCTCTCACTTTCCTCTACATCTTAGTCCACTTGTAAGTTTAGCCTCAATTGCTTATACTCCAGCCAGTTTGGTTTGCTAAGTACTCTCATGCGCGGGAGTCACTTTCGCAAACAAGCATCAATTGAAAGGAGTCGTCAGTGAAGACGCTAGCTTTTGGTGTCAGGATTCAAATCTGGTCCTGGTTCACCAGCTATCCGATGGCACGGTTAGTGAGGTGGCCACTGATAGCGCTGCTAGTGATTGCCCAAGCAATCGTGTCCGCTATTCTGGCCAGTCTGTTCTCACAGCAGGGAGTTGTCTTTTGGACACTCATGATCCTTGCATGTGAGACATTAGCCTTCATGCTTGTGTGTCTGATAGCACTCGTCAGGATTTTCTTCAGCGAGGGAGGACCTGCAGTTTGGGATGCTCGAGCAGAAGAGCTATCCTATCAACATTACCAGGTTGAATGCCCTCAAAGGCTGGGGCACCTCAAGCTCTCGTGTCGATTCTGATCTTTCAGGGGGGTCGGTTGCCTCAGGCGACCGACCCCAGCAAAAACATCCTCAAAAATATTATGAACTTTATAACAAATTTATGTCTGTTCGTTTGTTGCTGTTTGGTGGAAGTATTTGTCTTTTGGTGGTATTAAAGATTGCTTTTACTCCACAGTCGCCTGAATTTCTTGAAAGCATAAAGATTACTGCTACAGTATGTATTATCTCGTCACGAGAAATAGCCTACCCAAGGCAGGAAATTCCTGTCAGTTTACGATGGCAGAAAGTAACACTCATTGCCAGTCTGTGTCTGCCGCTTCTTAGCTACATTATTAGGACAATTCGTTTATTTGCATTATTGAGTGTGACGATAATTATTAGTGATCTTCCAGTTCTCGTTATGATTGGCTATTATCTCATCATAAGTGGAAAAATTTGGTGGGTGAAAAGTCATAAAAAGTTAAAGGCGAGGCAGACGTAATTTCTACAAACACAGTATATATTTATATGAAAAAGTATGTAATTTTAGGCATTTTAACTCTTATGTTCTTTGTAGGACTTGGAATCTATCAGTTTTTTACATTGGATAGTGGCAAGCTTCAGGTAACGATCTGTGATGTTGGGCAGGGAGATGCAGTAGTCATCCGTACGCCTCATCATCACACGCTCCTATCCGATAGTGGTCCGGATAACAGCGTCATGAAATGCTTAGGAAAGGCTCTTCCATTTTGGGAACGGATTGGGATTTAGTTTTTCTTTCACACCCCCATGCAGACCATCTCAACGGCTCAGTTGACGTATTTAAAACCTATTCCGTTAAGCAATCTGCTACCAAAGATTTAGCCAATACGTCTGATGGCTATAAAACACTTCAAGAAGCAGTTCGTTCTGGAGGACTAACATGGCAGACGTTAAGCAGAGGGGATTAAACTTGATGCAGGCATAGATCTGGCTGTCATAGGTCCGACGGAGGTCCTTCTCATGTGTATGAGAGATTCAGCTTCTTCCTCACAGGTGACAGCCAATATCAAGAGAGGGGAGAAGCAATATCAGCCTATCCAGAGCTTCATGGAATTACTTTTCTTCAAGTCCCTTATCATAGCTCTCGAACTGGTTTAACTCAGGAGATCCTCGCTGTTTTTCACCCACAAATAGCGCCTATATCTGTTGGAGCGCATAACTCCTACGGCCATCCAGCTCCCAGTACGCTTAGTGTGTTACAAAACGTTGGGGTGAAGATCTACAGGACAGATCAAAAGGGGACAGTGAGGCTAGCTTCTGATGGTAGATCCTATAACGTTAGATAATTTTCCCTATAGTTAATATTAATAATAATATATAACTTTATATGATTATTAGTATATAAAATGAGCAATCTATGTCATGTTTGGTATAATTCATTGTTGTAAAAGCTAGAGCGCTTAAAAGCGAGCACAGATGCTTTTACCATCGTTTTTCGCACATTAGTAAAGGATCATTCAAATGAAAGCCCTCACAGATTTGGCTGCTGAGCTTGAGGAAGGAGATCAGATTATCATCTACAACCGTAAATCTATCTACCTCCCGAGGCTCAACGCTCGTCACGCTGACGAAATGATTCTTCCGAGGCATCACAAGTTTCGGGTCAAGGGAGTGAAAGTTCCAGGTGGTAACACACAGCTTTGGCTGGTGAAGGGCAGCAAAGGCAAAACCTTTGGTGCTCATATTAAATGGTGGCAGTGGGCTATTGCTCAACCTCACATTAAAATCACCATCCGTCCGACTTACTAATTTGCTTTGGGGGGGCGTCTGCATCGCTCCCCCAACCGCTCTCCTTGTGAAAAGTTTTGTTTAGCAGTTGCTATCTCATCATTGCCATTTTTATTTTCATCGATTTTGTTTACAAAAACATAATTTTGCATAACTTTACATAAAGAATTAAGGTCAGTTTTTTAGCTTATCTGTGAAAAAAATGTCTCTTACCATTTTCTTACAATACACAGTTTGCAGGCTAGGAAATAGTGTATAATTGGAAGGTGAGACAAGACATAGAACAACTTATCCGCGATAGTTTGAACATACTCGGCATCAATGGCCTTCATATCCAAGTAGTACCAACAGTCGACGAAAGTCATGGAGACTATGCGACTAATGTTGCTTTCCAAGCAGCAAAGAAGTTAGGGAAGTCGCCTCTAGAAACTGCAGAAATAATCTCCCATGAACTAAGAACTAAGAACAATGAACTAATCGATAAGATAGAAGTTGCTAAGCCTGGCTTTATCAATATCACCCTTAACGACTCATCTCTTCTTAAAGACTTAATGATTGAACACAAAAAACTAGGTTCATCTGAGCTAATGGGAAAAAAGATCATGATTGAGTTTACTGATCCTAACCCTTTTAAGGAATTTCATATAGGCCACCTTTACAGCAATATCGTTGGTGAATCCATAGCACGACTTCTCGAAGCAGTAGGTGCGGAAGTAAGAAGGGTATGTTACCAGGGAGATGTCGGGCTCCATGTAGCCAAAGCGTTGTATGGCATGATTCAGCTGATGAGAGAGAAGAATATAACTCTTGAGAACCTCAAAGGAAAGTCGCTTAAAGAGCGAGCCAATTTCTTAGGTGAGGCGTATGCAGTTGGTGCAACGCAGTATGAGAAGGAGGAATCCGCAAAAAAGGAGATTGTTGCTATCAATAAGAAAGTCTATGAGAAAGATAGGGAGGTCATGACTCTCTATACTGCGGGTAAGGACTGGAGCCTTGAGTACTTTGAACAAGTTTATAAGAGGCTTATGGATCCGATAAGTGATCATGCCTTTACGAGATATTACTTCGAAAGTGAGGCTGGCTCCAAGGGGATTGATCTAGTTAAGAAGTACAAAGATACAGTTTTTGAGGAGAGTCAGGGAGCGGTTATTTTCCCTGGAGAGAGGTACGGTCTACACTCAAGAGTCTTTATCAACTCTCTTGGTCTCCCGACCTATGAAGCAAAAGAACTAGGGCTTGCAGTAACTAAGTACCATGACTATCCCTTTGATGTTTCAATCATGATTACTGGAAATGAGATTGATGAATATTTTAGAGTACTTCTGAAGGCCCTCTCCATGATTGAACCCGAGATAGCTGCAAAGATGAGGCATATCAGTCATGGGATGGTCCGCCTTCCAGAAGGAAAGATGAGTAGTAGAACTGGGAATGTCATTACAGGTGAGTGGCTTCTCAATGAAGCGGTAAGTCGAGCAACAGAAAAAATTAAAGAAGCAAAAGCAGAGGGTGGGAAACTATCAGAAGGTGAAAAAGAATCTGTCTCTGAAATGGTAGGCGTAGGAGCAGTCAAATGGGGCTTGCTTCGCTCTGGAATTGGTAAAGATGTCGAGTTCTCATTTGATGAGTCAGTAAGCTTTGAGGGCAACTCAGGACCTTATTTGCAGTATACTTATGTCCGAACAAGAAGTGTCCTCGAGAAGGCTGGAGATCTTACTCAATTCTCTGAATCAAAAATACCTTTATCAGCTGAGGAACGAAGCCTACTTGTTCTGCTTAGTCAGTACTCTGATACAGTTTTGGAAGCAGCTGAAAGATACTCACCCAATACAATTGCCACCTATCTTTTTGAAGTAGCTCAGTTATATAATCTTTTCTATCAAAAGCATCCGATTTTAAAAGAAGAAGGAGATGTGAGAGCTTTTCGTCTCAAGCTCACCGAAAAAGTTGGGAAGACCTTACAAGCTGGACTGAGTCTCCTTGGGATTAAGACACCTGATAAAATGTAATCTAATGAAAAAAGAGTCTTATATATATGGTAATTATAAACCCTCTAGAAGCCGCAGTGAGGATCTAGCAGCTTATGCTAAAGTCGATAAATGGTTAGATAAATATGTACCTGGGGAATTGCCTCGTAGCCAGACGATCTTCGAACGGATCAAACAACATATTCCCCTAAAGCCTAGTCAAAAGCAAAATAATAAGTAAACTCACCTATCTATACAGGCTTATAGTTTTATGGTATAGTATAGATCTACCTGTATGATTGAGCGACGAGTAAATATCAATACAGCAGCTCTTGATGCCCGTGCAAGAATTGCTGACCCTCACCCAACTCCTGAAGGCTTTCCCGAGTGTGATGATACCCTCCTGTGGGAGCAATCCAAGCCTGAGAGAAATGGCCTTGCTGCTATTATCGCGAGTGCGGCTTTTAAAAGAACTTTTACTGCCAGACACTCAGGTGAACGAGGTCCGTATGGGTTATTACAAATAGAACAGGACCGCCCTACTGGATACCCTAAATCAGATCCTGTAGTTGTCACAGGGTTTCCTCTGCCAGGACTACTTGAAGAAAGAGGGGATGGTTTGTACCAAAATATCTATAATTTTGTTAAATCTTTCGAAAAGTCTATCTACTCAACTGCTAGCTATGATCTACGTCAGGAGATAGATAGACGAAAAGAACTTTCTGATTTTGATCAGGAACGTAAAGAGTACGATAGACTGGAAAGACTTACCACAGGGTTCAATGATGGGATACAAAAGGTATATATAGAACCTGCTTATCAATATTTAAGGCGAGGTGCCGAAGCGGCAACAAATACAATTGGAACTAGCATCAAAACCATTGACTATCACTATTTCCAGCATTCGGGAAAGCATATCAGTGGAGAAGAGTTGGCAGAGGTACTTCGTAACAGTACTCGACTGCATCAGCGGTTTGCCTCAGGGCATCTTGATACCAATGGTAACGCATTATTTAACCTTATAGATAGGGGTACAGAACGATTCAAAGAAGCTGTTTACCTCCAAGGAACCCCTCCGAGATTAGACATTCCCAAAGATCAATGGCAGTTTTATCGTGATAGTGCGAAAAGAGAGACTAGTAAAAAAAAATCAAATATTGTGGAACAAGTTATCACAGGTTGTCCTGCACTAGCTTCAACTGAAATTGTAAAAAATGAGACTACAAGCGATGAATTTACTGAAGCTGTACCAAATGTAATTCAAGGGATGACGTCGTGGGCAGCAGATATTTTAGAGACATTGTAGTCAAATTAAGTAATCTACCTCTTGGCAATAGTCTTTCTGGAGTGATACAATAAGTCTCTTCTATGCAGTTTAAGAAAGAAATTCTTCCTAATGGTCTTCGCCTCATTACCGTTCCCATGCCATCATTCGAGTCAGCCACAGCTCTTGTCATGGTGGGAGCAGGTAGTAGATATGAGACTAAGAAAAATAGTGGTATCTCTCACTTTTTAGAACACATGGCCTTTAAAGGCACGGAAAAGCGTCCAACAGCACTCGATATCGCTAGTCTTATCGATGGTATTGGTGGAGAGTTCAATGCCTTTACCGGTAAAGAATACACTGGTTACTACGTTAAGTCAGGTAAAAATAACGTTGAGACGATCTTAGATGTTCTTTCAGACATGCTCAAGCATTCAAAGCTAGATCCGATTGAAATTGAAAAAGAAAAAGGCGTTATCGCTGAAGAAATAAATCTTTATGAGGATATGCCGATGCGAAAAATCGGTGATATCTATGAACAGCTTCTCTATGGAGATACTCCGATGGGCTGGGATATAGCGGGTGAGAAAAGTATTATTCAGGGTATAACCCGAGAAGACTTTGTCGCCTATATGCAGAGTCTATATAGTCCGCACAACATGACAGTAGTAGTGGCCGGGGGAATTAATGAGAATGAAATTCGGGAATTAGTTGGGAAATACTTTGGTGATATGAAGCGCTTCGATACGATTAAGGCTGCCCCTATTGCAGAGGACCAGAAAAAACCGTCTGTTCTCGTTAAAGATAAAAAGACAGAGCAGATCCATATTGCACTCGGTGTCCGAACAGTTGATCTTAACCACCCTGATAAATATCCATTATCTGTCTTGGCATCCATCATGGGCGGGGGGATGAGTTCACGTCTTTTTAATGAGGTGAGAGAGAAGCGAGGACTTGCATATTACGTAAGATCTTCTTCAGATGAATATATAGATTGCGGTACTCTCGTCTCAACTGCTGGTATTGATCCAAAAAGAGTTACCGATGCGATTAAGGTTATGATAGAACAATATCAATTGATCGCAGCAGGAAAATTAGCTATCACCAAAGACGAATTGAAAAAAGCTAAAGAGTATATGAAGGGTCACTTAGTACTTGAGCTTGAGGATAGCCGTTCTGTGTCTACGTTCTATGCGCACCAAGAACTAGATGAAGAAGAAGTACTCAATCCTGGTGAGGTCTTAAAGAAGATTGATGCCGTTAGCATTGATCAAATCGATGAGGTAGGAAAAAAGTACTTTATAAATGAAGGACTGAATTTGGCACTTATCGGCAACTATGAGCATAAAGATCAATTAGAGGAGATAGTTAAGCTGTAGACAAGCTCAGCTTGTCTTGGTAGAATAGCACCTATGGATATTGAAAAATCACTTATCGTTTTTAAGCCCGATGCAGTACAACGTGGACTTGTTGGTGAGATCATTACTCGCTTTGAGCGGGCTGGACTTAAGATAGTTGGTATGAAGATGGTTCATCCAGACTATGAACACTACTACAAGCACTATGAGGAAATCGGTAAAATGATAACTCGTCGTGGGCAGAAGCCCTTCGATATGACTCTCTCTATGATGCAGCAAGGGCCAGTTATCGCTATGGTACTTGAAGGAGTAGGAGCAGTTGCTTTAATTCGAAAAATGGTGGGTACAACAGAGCCAG
>JBDHUU010000010.1:0-14648 GCA_039809285.1 Candidatus Levyibacteriota bacterium | reverse complement strand
CAAATGAAAGTTATTTTTTTAAAGTAAGGGCAAATAATGGGTGTGCAGAAGGGAATTATAGTAATGAGATGAAGATTACGACACTTTCATCGGATACAGCCACGAATATTTTTTATAAAGACCTGCTAACACACTTAGTAGCGTTACTTTTCCCTCCAGCAACAGTAAAGTCGGTTCCCCAAAAGCAATCTATTTCAGCTTTTTCGAAATGTATGACATACTCTGTCCAACCAGGAGACTCACTTTGGAGTATAGCAGCGAGAAAATTAGGAAGTGGAAGTAAGTTTGGACAAATCCAGAAAAGTAATAATCTTACTTCGTCTCTTCTTGACGTAGGTCAAGTTCTCAAAGTCGGTTGCTAATTCAATTATTTGCTATAATTTTTATTAATATGTTTAAGTTAAGGCGAGTATACGATAGCTTTGATAAAGCAGATGGGTATAGAGTACTTGTGGATAGGTTGTGGCCACGAGGTCTATCTAAAGAAAAAGCCAAAGTTGATCTTTGGATGAAAGAAATTGCGCCAAGTACAGAACTCCGACAATGGTTCCATCATGATCCTACCAAATGGTCTGTCTTTGAAGTCAAGTATAAGGATGAATTGAAATCTAAAAAAGATTTACTCGAAAAACTGCAAGATCTTGAGAAAAAGCACTCAACAGTGACGCTTCTTTACGGAGCTAAAGATAGTGAATATAACCAGGCAGTTGTTTTAGAGAGTCTTCTTAGTAAATAAATTATTGCTATTGATTAGAATTACTAATCTGGAAGGTATTAGTCGTAATATTACCGATCTCAAATTTATATGTCCCATTAGGAAGATTCCTAGGAACAGTGTAGGTATATGATCCTGAGTTAGGAATATTATAAACTCTATCGACTAAACTGACTGAAACTCCTTGCGATTCATAAGCTGTGTCGACGAGGAAGATATTGGTATTTCCAGATCCTGAGGCCCACTTCAGAATATAACTTTGACCTTGATGGAAGGTCTCGCCGCCTTTTGGAAATACATTATTCTCGGAAGAAGGAATAATAGTAGGGGTAATGGTCTTTGTGTTGATTGGTTGTGAAGGTCTCTTGTAGAAAATTAAGTAACTGAAGACGCCTATTAGGAGAACGATTGTTATGAGTATTACTATGCCTTTATTCTTCATTATTCTATTTTAGACCTTTTTTAAAAAAATTGTATGAGAAAGTTCTTACGCCTCATTTTTGCTATAATCGCCACATTATGACAGGAGCAGAGAGGATGGAACGCAGAGAAAATCCATTATTTCCGCCCTTTTCTGAAAAGGTATTTCAGGAAACTAGGGCGGTGCGAATTACACCCGAGTTACTTCAGGGTAGGCGCGAAGTACCAGGTATAACAATTGATGGTCCTTTATCAAAAGATTTAGATGATGCTATATGGCTAGAAAGACAAAATGGTGGTCATGCTATATATGTTAGTATTGCAGATGTCTCTTCGATAGTAACATCAGGCTCAGAACTTGATAATGAAGCATATCAAAGGGCTACTACTCGATATTTTGGAGGAGGTAATAGCCCAATGATTCCTCGTCCTCTATCAGAAGATTTACTAAGTCTTGTTGAGCAACAAAAAAGACCAACAGTTACAGTTGGTATTCCTCTAGATACAAATATGGATATGGGAAATGTCACTATTGAGCCCACAGTTCTCGAGAGTAAAAAGAAACTCGCTTACCAAGAAGTAGATGAGGCCATGCGAGATAAAGATCATCCACTGAATACTTCTTTCAATGAGTACTATAGAGTTGCAAAGAAGCTTCTTGAGAAACGAAGGGAAAATGGAGCATTAGCTGTCTATGACATTTTTAAAGGTATAGCAACCACTGAGGAAGGTATGGTAGTTGCTCTAAAACCAGAGGATCGACATATGGCTAATGTGATTATTCAAGAGTTTATGATTCTAACGAACCAAGCTATTGCACAATATTTTGCTGAAAATGACATTCCAGCTCTCTTTAGAAATCATACTGCCAAAGCAATCGCGCCAGATAGACGAGTAATTCTACAAGATATAGAAAACGCTTCAGACTATCCCGCAACATTTAATTTGAATACTCTTCGTCAGCGGGTAGCAGTATCGTTAAATAAAGCTTCCTACGGTTCAGAGCTTGAGGGACATTATGGATTAAATTTGCCAGCGTATGTTCATTTTACTTCTCCGATCCGAAGGTATGCTGATTTGGTAAACCATAGGATTTTATTAGCATCCTTGAAAGGAGAACCACTTCCTTATACTCCAGATCAGCTTAGAACAGTTGCTGAACATCTTAATAACACAGAGCGGGGTATTAAAGATGCACGCTCTGCTGCTTTGAAAGAAAGAGCTTATTCTCGTGCAAGGAACGCTGCTGAAACAAGTAGATTGATAAGACTTTCAGATACTGATTTTACAACTTTGATTAAAGTTGCTTCACGAGAAGGAAAAATGACTGATGAGGTTGGTGACGCAATGATAGAAAGATTAAAAAGCGGGAAGCTTCCAATAAATGATGTCTTTAGGATATTACTTGAACCACAGGAGAGAACTGAAACATGGGAACGTGTGCATGGAGAAACGATTACTTGGTTAAGAGAAAATCCAGCTCATGCCACAACTATTGCGACAATGGCAAAGCAAAGCTTAGGATGGCCAAATATTACCTTTGAAACCTCCTTTATGGGGCCTGATCATGCCAGAACATTTACTACACGAGCTACTATAAAAATAAGAGATATTGAAATAGTCTCGGATGAAATAAAAGCAGGTACTCAAAAAGCGTCTCAACAATTGGCTACAGTTGACTTACTTGCAACGATGGTTGGCCAAAAAGGAAAGGATGAAGAAGTTAGTTCTGAGGCCATTTCTCCAAGATCTGAAACAATTCTATGGCAGCAGAGAAGAGAAAAAGTATCGCAACATCCGGAAGTTAGTATGAAAAATGCTCTTCAGGAAATATGCCAAGGGCGAGGGTGGCAATTACCTTTATATAGCGTTGAGCAGTCAGGGCCATCTCACCTACCTACTTTTACAGCAAGGGTTGAACTTACTATAAATGGTAAAAAAGTTGCTTCAGAGCCAGTTGTTGGTACAAATAGAAAAGATGCCGAGCAAAGAGCAGCTGCAAACCTTCTTGAAAAATTAGGAGTTAATCCAACGCAGCAAATACAGTCAGAAGTAAGACCAGTAGAGGTAGTCAATGATAACTATATTGGTGCTTTACAAACAATAGCTCAAAGAAGACGCTGGCCTTTGCCTTCATATGAAGTTTCTCAGGTTGGAGGATCGGCCAACGATGGTTTTTCTTGTACTATAAAAGTTTATACAGATTCAGGGATAGTAACCTTAAAAGGTTATGGAAAAAATAGTAAGGAAGCCCGACAAAAAGCTGCTGAAGCTATACTTGATCAAATTTCAGAAATTCAATAACTTTAGTAAATAACGTTTATTCAAGTAAGTCTCTTTCTTTCATTTTTGTTATAATCACTCCATGAATCCTTCGACTAGCTTAGGATTTGAGAATGTATGAATCTTTCAGTTGGGAAGGTCAGTTTACTACTCCAACTTTAGAATTCAAGTTCAATTTTCCTTTACCGAATCTGAAGAAACAAAAAAAGAATTGTTAGATTCTTTACTTAGTTGAGGTAGAATCAAAATATTCATCCTTTATTCCTTTAAGTTTATATTCAGTTGTTTTAATTCCCACTTGGTGTTTAATCATCTTTTGAACCAATTCCATACCATTTATTAATTTAACCATTGGCTGATTATTAAGCGATTTTACATATTGAATAGTGTTATGATGAAAATCAGAAGCCGTAATAAAGACTCCGCGCGTTGCGTGGTGTCTAGCTAAAGCTCCCACAAATTTTTGTAGTTCACTTTCTCCTACTAGATTTCCTTCTTGATATCTTTTAGCTTGAATGTAGATGACATCAAGACCTAAATCATCTACCTCGATAATCCCATCAATTCCACCGTCCCCAGGACCCCCTTCATGAGTATTCTGTTTTCCTTTATAAATTACTTGAATTAATTCGTTAACTGCAACTTCAAAAAATGTAGGATCCTTAGATCTTAATAATTTTATTAATTTATTAGGTAGGTCAGCTTGTGCTTTAGTTATTACTTCATTTATTTGATCATCAGGACTTTCCGTGGGTAGTATTCCTTGCTGTTGTATAAGCTGATTTTCGATTTCATTATCAATATTTATCTTCTCTTGTGTTGAATCTGATGGTAGAGTTTCTTTTGACTCTGATAATTGGTTGACCTTAGAAATTCTATCTTTGGTAATTCTTTTCTTTTGTTTGAATAATTTTAATCCTGCTTGAGTAATTTTCAACTCGCCAATTTCAGGACTTTCTACATAACCATACTTTATTAAGTCATTTCGGGCCCATCGGAATCTATTAGCAAATACAGTTTCATCTCCACTTGGTAGTTTCATTTTTAACTCTTTTTCAGTTAAATGAAAATTATCGGCTAACTGCTGTCTTATCTGTTCAATTTTGTGAACTTTACTATCTGAAAGAAGCCGTAGTATTGGTGAGTAAAATTTATTTTGAGTAATGGGGAAAGTTGCTTTATTCATAGCCTAAATATATTCTATCTTAGTTGAGATATCAAGTGATATAATGCTTAGGTTATTATGAGGGAGAAAGTTGGGATATGAAACTGAGCGTAGGAATTGTTGGTTTGCCAAATGTGGGGAAGTCTACTCTTTTTAATGCGCTTTTAAAAAAGCAGCAGGCTTTGGCTGCAAATTATCCTTTTGCCACAATTGAGCCAAATGTGGGGATCGTTCCAGTTCCAGATAGTCGTTTAACACAGCTTGCAGGATTGACTCGTGATGAAGAGAAGATGGGAGAGCTTCCTCCTATCAAGCCAGCCACAGTTGAATTTGTCGATATTGCAGGTCTTGTCAAAGGAGCGTCAGAAGGAGCAGGTCTTGGTAATAAATTTTTAAGTCATATCCGTGAAGTTAGTGTCATCGCGCATGTGGTAAGGGCATTTGTCGATGAAAATATTATCAGAGAAGGAAGTCAAGATCCTGAAAGTGATTATGCCTCTATCGAGACTGAATTGATTCTTGCCGATCTCCAAACTGCCATGAGTCATGAAGCTCGTACTAAAAATCCAGCCGAGAAAGCACTCACCCAACGAATCATTAATGATCTTAATATAGGAACTCCTGTTCGTGAAATGATGTTTTCTGAAGAGGAGCTAGATACGGTAAGGCAGATGTTCTTTTTGACAGCCAAGCCTGAAATTACGGTTCTCAATGTGTCAGAGGATGAATACTCATTAGTTAATGGAGATTTTATGATTGATAAATATGCCAAGATCCTACAAGTTCCTCATGACAATTTTGTGGTAATCTGTGCCAAAATTGAAGCTGAATTGGCATCACTAGCGGAAGAGGATCAAAAACTTTACCTTCAGGATCTTGGCTTTCCAATATCAGGTCTTGAGCGACTTATCCATAAAGCATATGAGCGCCTTGGCCTAATTTCTTTTCTCACAGCAGGAGAGAAAGAAGTCAGAGCCTGGACAGTAAAGATAGGAAGTAATGCTCCAATAGCTGCAGGCGAGATCCATACTGATTTTATTAAGAAATTTATTAAGGCAGAAGTTATCAGCTTTCATGATTACATTTCTGTAGGCGGACGAAAAAAGGCAAGAGAACTAGGAAAGGCGAGGCTTGAAGGTAAAGACTACATTGTCCAAGATGGAGACGTTATAGAATTTAAGATTGGCGCGTAGCAGATCTTCTTTCTATTAATGAATTTATTTCCGACAGAACATCTTCCTCTACTACAAACCATTTTCTTTGTACCTGACTTGAGGCGATCCAGCCTTTTTTAACTCGATAAAGCATTTTTTGATAAATATACCTTCGATCGGGATGATCTGGAGGAAGCGGGATACAGTCAATAAGGGACTTTTTGCCGGGTGGAGGCTTTAGGTATGACTTCCTTTTAATTTTTTCAGTTCTAAACTTTCTCAAAAATTCTTTGGACACATATGCTCTGTCGTTTTTTCTTAAAATATCATCTCTATACCTTTCTCCAAGCAAATTATGATATTCGGTTTTAGATATCTGGGACTTGTCTGAGAGAAGAATATACCCTTGATCCAGAAGGTTTTGATCGATATGCCTCACTTTTTTGATATATCTCTTTGCCTTGTCAGGAGTGGTATGATAAATTCTCAAAATCTTTTCTGCATCAAGCGTGCCATGGCCTGCAGCATTTTTCAGAGCATTGGTGTGAAATGATCCTAGTCTCATAAGTCCAGCTTTTTGAATAAAGGGATCAATTTTTTTCCGAATCTCTACCAGAAGAACCGCGACTGATTGTCTTTTTATGCCAAGGAGATTGCCTATCTGTTCATTTGTCATTCCTTGATTTACATAATTCAAAATTTCTTGCTGATGTTCTGTGAGGAGAGTAGGAGGCAGGCTGGAGAACATCTTATCAACCCGTTCGGCTATGGGAATATCTTTAGCTTTTTCTTGAGCTTTCTTTCTGTCAAAGATTTCAAAACCTACCTGTTTGACTTGTTGATCGTAATAGCCATCTCTGATACTAACGAGAAGTTGTTCATGAGGTGTTTGCCAGAGGTCTGAAAGATGGCGAAGATTCTTCGGATCATCTGTCATTACGGCTAGTGCGATGGCTGCTTTCCTCTGCTCAGGAGCAAGATTCTCTAGGTACCCTTCTGTTATATCGTTATAGAGTGAGATGAAAGGGGTGATTTTTTTTAATCCTCCAGGTTTTGAGATTTCATTGTCGGTAGTATTGAGGTTATTTTCTTTCTCAATTTTCATCGTGGGTATTTTAGCATATAGAGGATTGCTACTTGCTTATTGAGGCTCAAATTTGGTATCATTGTGGCTAATACTTATGAGATTGTATGATTTAGTCATGGTCACTAAGACATCCCTTTCTGATAATGATCGCAAAAAACTTATGGATCAGGTTAAAAGCTGGATGGGTGATGTTAAAGTAAAAACTACCGATGAATGGGGCCAAAAGCCTTTAGCATATTCAATTAAAAAAGAGAATGCCGGTGTCTATACAAGAATGACTCTTGAAGGCGATGGAGTAATCCCAGCAGATTTTGAAACACGACTTTTAAGAAATGATAGTGTCTTAAGACACTTATTATTAAGAGTAAAGTAAAAGATAAGAAGTAAATTGTAGAAATACATTTATTTTTTAAAGTTTAAGTTTTACATTTAGTATGGCACGAAGCTTGAATCGGGTTCAATTGATCGGAAATCTTACACGCGATCCTGAATTGCGTTACACACCGCAGGGGACTGCAGTTTGTACCATTGGACTTGCGACAAATAGATCTTGGACAACTGATAATGGCGAAAAGCACGAAGAAACAGAGTTTCATCGCATCGTTGCCTGGAATAAATTAGCTGAACTTTGTAGTCAGTTTTTGGTAAAAGGTCGAAAAATATATGTTGAAGGTCGACTTTCTACGAGAAGCTGGACTGGTCAGGATGGAGCACAAAAGTCAGTAACAGAAGTAGTTATTGATGATATGATCATTCTTGATAGTAAGGGAGCTCATACAGGAGGAAGCAGTGAGGATGTTAAACCAACTCCTGCTCCGAAGGTTGCTCCTAAAAAAGAGACTTCTGAATCTAAAGCGGAAGGAGAGTCTCAAACACCAGTACCTGATGAGGATATGGTCCCACCGGATGATATTCCATTTTAAAAGAAAGAGAGAAAGTAAAGCTTAACCTATAAAATATTTTTAAGTTTTACATGTAAAGTTTAGAATTAATTACTATGGCAACAAAAACTAATACAAGACCAAGACGAAAGATAGTAGCTCCTAAAAAGTGCGTTTTCTGTGATGAGCAAAAAACACCTACCTATACTGATGCTACAGCTCTCCAAAAGTTCTTAACAGAAAGAGGCAAGATAATCGGTAGGGTTCGTTCAGGACTTTGTGCTAAGCACCAGCGTCAGCTTACTGAATCAATTAAATACGCACGACACTTAGCTCTTCTTCCTTTTATTGGCCGCGAATAATCCCATTAGTCGTTCGTCTCCTGACTTCAAATACCTGGCATGTGAAATTGTTAATTATTTGCTATTATATTCTTAATGACCACACTGCCTGTTACTATTCCTGAAGGTTTTACTATTGTCGTTAAAAAGGGTGATAAGGTAGAGAAAAATGATCTTCTCGCTAAAGCTCCTGATGATATAGCTCCTCCTCAACCTGAGACTGTTATTGATCTCACTGCTGTTTTTAATGAATTACCAGGTACTATCCGCAAATACTTATTGAAAGGGCCGGGAGATAGAATTGAAAATGGAGAAATTATTGCCTCAAGGGGCAGATCGCTTGGTCTTAAAAAAGATCAGATTATTTCCCATTTGAGCGGGACCATAATCCGATTTGATAGAGGAGAAGGAAAACTTATTGTTAGCCGAGACGATGGAGAGCCATCTGAGGCAGTGTCCCCTGATATCCTTTCACCTCTTGCTGGCAGTATTAAGGTGTGTAATAATGATTCGATTGTCATTCAGCCAGATAGTGACGAAGTTGTTCCGCGAGATAGTATAAAACCAGCAAAAGTCAAGGGAGATAGTAAAGGTACTGGAGGAAAGGTGACCGGACCAGTAATGACTCTTGCCCCAAGTGGAAGTGATGATATCATTACGAGTATTCAAATTACCAGAGACACCATTGGAAAAATTTTGCTCTTGCCGGATATTGAAAAAGATGCTATAGCTAAGGCTTCGGCAATAGGAGTAGCGGGAATACTGGGGACAGAATTATCAGAAGATCTCTTTACCTATGTTAAAGAGCGAAAAATTGATATTCCATTAATGAGCATTGACCAAACAGAAGGTAAAAAATTAGTTAAGTCGAAAAAAACAGTTACTATTAATGGCAGTGATCGCAGCATAGTTTATGATGATGAGAAGTAATACCATTCGTTTTATAGCTTTTATCTTAATTGCAGGAATCTTAGGCTACTATTTAGGAGTTAATAAGGTAAATCTAGACTGGAAAAATTTCCATCCACAGATAACTGTCAGTAGCAAAGAACCTCCACCTAGTAGTCAGTCGTTGGATATGTCCAAGTTTTGGGCAGTTTACGAGAAAATCAATACTGATTTTTATAATAAAAAGGATATTAATGCTCAAAAAATGTTGGATGGAGCGATCTCTGGAATGGTGAATAGTCTTGATGATCCATATACTGTATACCTTCCGCCAACACAGAATAGTAACTTCAAAGAAGTCCTCTCAGGCCAATTTAGTGGAGTTGGCGCAGAACTTGGGCTTAATGATAAGCAGATTATCGTAGTTGCACCTATTGATGGTAGTCCCGCCCAAAAAGCTGGTATTAAAGCCGGAGACGCGATTATTAAAGTAAATAATGACTTTACCCAAAATTGGACCCTTGATCAAGCGGTAAGTAAGATACGAGGTCCTAAAGGAACTGATGTTACCCTTACTGTTATTCACAAGAATGAAAAAGATCAGAAAAAAGTTACTATTGTGAGAGACACTATAACGATAAAAAGTGTAACTTCTTGGGTCAAAGATACTAATGAAATTGATTCTATTAAAGGAGCAACGCCGGCTGCCGGTAAGAATCCTACTCCTACTAAGAGTGACTCAATGATCACTAAGAATGGTAAGAAGGTGGCGTATGTTCGGCTCTCCCAATTTGGTGATAACACCAATCAGGAATGGCTTACTATGTCGAATGCTCTTGCACTTCAAATGCAGAAAGATAGTTCTATTAAGGGCGTTATTCTTGATCTTCGAAATAACCCGGGAGGATACGTTAACGATGCAGTCTTTATTGCTTCTGAATTCTTAAAGGTCGGGACTCCTGTTGTAGTCCAGGATATGGGTACTTCAGGTCAAGAGACTCTTTCCGTAAAGAGGAATGGGCTGCTTCTTGATGTTCCACTTATAGTTCTTATTAATAAAGGCTCGGCATCTGCATCAGAGATTGTTGCGGGTGCATTACGCGATGCAGGAAGAGCTCGTTTAGTAGGTGAACAGTCATTTGGAAAGGGAACAATGCAGAATGCTGACGACTTAGGCGAAGGAGCTGGACTCCATGTAACTATTGCCAGGTGGCTTACTCCTAAAGGTACATGGGTAGGAAATGGTAAAAATGGAACTGGTTTGACTCCTGATGATGTTGTCCAGTTGAATAGTAAAGATCCATCTTTAGATACTCAGCTGCAACAAGCGGTTGATGACCTTACTAAATAAAGATTCAGTTTTTTTTCAGAAAACTTTTGTAGGATGAACTCTATGCGTAGATTAGTTGTACTTGTGGTACTTCTTGTTGTTCTTTTGGGAGGCATTATTGCTCTTAGTAGGTTCCAGCCTAATCTCAATAAATATTTAGGAGTTTCTACTACTCAGCAATTTCTCCCGGGCAGTACTGATAAAGTAAAAATAGTCAGTGAAGAGTCCGTTGTAACATCAGTAGTTAAAAGTGCTGCTCCATCTGTCGTCACTATTGCTGCCAGCCAAATAGCCCAAAGTAACTCTTCTCAAAATGGTGATCCTTTTTCATTTTTTGGTATTCCAGTACCCAATCAAAGACAGCAAAATCTTCCTCAAGAGCCTCAGAATATCGGGTCTGGATTTATTGTGAAGAGTGACGGCTTTATCGTCACGAATAAACACGTTGTCAGTGATACATCTCTTAACTATATTGTTATTACTAACAACGGGAAGAATTATAATGTCCAGCAGATATATAGAGATCCACTTAACGATATCGCGATAATTAAAATCAATCCCAACGACAACGCAGGTAATACTCTCAAACCACTAACTCTTGGTGACTCTGATAAGCTGCAGGTAGGGCAGTTAGCAATCGCAATTGGGACTGCCCTTGGGGAATTTAATAATACTGTTACAACAGGAGTTATATCAGGATTAGGGAGAGGAATAACGGCAGGAAGCTTTTTTGAAGGAGATGCTGAAGAGTTAGATGATGTTATCCAGACTGATGCAGCTATCAATCCTGGAAATAGTGGTGGACCACTTCTTAACTCAAGCGATCAAGTTATAGGTGTTAATACTGCTGTATCTGAAAGTGGACAGAATATCGGTTTTGCTTTGCCTATTAATAAGATAAAAGAATCTATTAATAATTTTAATGAGACTGGCCAATTTAACAGACCATATTTAGGAGTTGCGTACCAAATGATAACAAAAGACGCTGCATTACGAAACGAACTACCGGAGGGAGCATATATTCAGACAGTAGTGCCGGGTTCTGCAGCTGGTAAAGCTGGCCTCCTTGAAGGAGATATTATCACGAGTGTTGATGGTAAAAAGTTAGAGGTTAAAACAAATGAACTTTCAACAATTATCTCAAAGAAAAAAGTAGGAGACTCTCTTACAGTAACTTATTATAGAGAGGATGAAAGCGGCAAAGGCTCGACAACTACCAAAAAAATTATACTTGAGGCGGCTCCTCAGCAATAAAATTACTATTTGCTTTTTTTAAAATAGCATCTATAATTGATTAATGGCTACAAAGAAAACTAAACCTTCAACTGCTAAAAAAACTACAAGCCCTAAAACTAATGCTGCAAAAACGAAAAGAACACCAAGTAAATCAACAGTTGTGACTTCATCGGTAAAAGATACCCCACCTGCGTCTTCGACTCCTTCAAGAAGAAGATTTCCTGATTTGAAAGTGCGTAGACTTTATCTCATTGCGGCACTTGTTATTATTGCCCTCATTGGCCTTATTGTTTATTATCGACAACTTTTTGTCGTTGCAATTGTTAACGGTCAGCCGATAACTCGACTCACCTATATTCAAGAAACAGAGGGTGTATATCTTCAGGATCAAAGAGTAACCGCTGGAAAGCAGGCTCTTAATCAGCTAGTTACTAAAACACTTTTATACCAAGAAGCTGCAAGAAGGCATATCAGTGTTTCTGAAAAGGAAGTAAATGATGAGGTTAACAATACTCGTAAGATGCTTGAAAAACAAAATCAAAAATTAGAAGAAGCGTTAACTCTTCAAGGTGATTCTCTACCAGCCTATGAAGATCGTATTCGAACTCAAAAACTGATCCAAAAACTCATTGGAAAGGTAACAGTATCTGATAAAGAAGTTGATGACTACATCAAACAAAATGAAGCTAACTTGCAAGGTTTAAGTGGAGATGATCTTAAAAATCAAGTAAAACAGACACTCGAGTCACAAAAGTCTAATGAAAAGCTCCAAGCACTTATCCAAAGCCTTCAGCAAAAAGCTAAAGTAACGTACTTTATCTCCCAGTAATTCTCTCCTCATTTTAACTCGTCCTTGACAAGATTATCTCTTCTTACTGTATGATAAATCTAGGAAGGGGGTGACTGAAATGCCAAAGAAAAAAACTGTCAAGAAAACCAGAGTAAATCGTCCAAGCAAAGCAAGAATGGATGATCATTCATTTTTGATTATTGTGGGGGGAGGGTTTATTATCCTCATCGTTATTGTTTTATTCTTAGTAAGCAAAAGTCATATTCAAAGATTAGCTGCCTATCAAATGGTAATGTCTCAGCAAAAGATGGAAATGCAAAAAACGCAGACTGTCAATATTAAGGATTTTGCATTTAACCCGCAGTCAATTACTGTTAAGGTTGGCGCTACGGTTACATGGGAAAATAACGATACTGTCTCTCATAATATTGTTGCCGACGACAAGACTTTTGATACCGGAATGCTTAAACCTGGAGAGAAGGCAAGTTATACCTTTACAAAGCCAGGAACATATACATATAAGTGCGGAATTCATCCAAGCATGACTGGAACAATCGTTGTAGAGGAATAGTGGAAGTGTACTATTCCTCAGAGATTCCAAGCCTCTAGAGGCTAGAAAAATTCTGCCCCATTTGAGATGCAAGGCGGATTTGTTTTTGGTTCTTGGGAGAGTTGAGATAGCGGACGAGTATTTTATAGGTATCTAAATCGAACGAATAGGTATGTGAGGTTTCCTTAAAAGATCCGTTACTATCAAGACTTACCGTTCCTAAAAAACACCACTGGTCGACTAAAAAATACTCTGTTTTATCTAAAAGCTCTTGTCTTTCTTCAATTATTATCGCCCCATTATATGGCCAAAACTTAATCTTCGTTCGTCCAAACGCTGTAAGAAAACGGAGATTATAGTTAAGAGATTTTTCCTTTTTTACACATGCTCCTTTACATCTTTCAAGACGATAGCCAAAGCACGAACTGGTAGTTTTTTCAAGTCCCAACAGTTTTTCGCACAGCTCATGTTCACGGCTTACTGTTGCTAGAAATTCTTTAGCTTGCTTTTTTGACCTGAAAAACCCTAAAAAACTTGTCATATCTGAGATATCAGGATTTGTTATCGTGTCTAATTCAGCAGTATAATACCCGTTATTATTTGTCGTTTGTTTTATACCAACTAATTCATGTTTGTGACGAAGCATTTTATTATAAAGCGGCAGCATTTTTTTGATAAGCTGCGATTCCAAAAATAAGGCTCCCAGCTCACCGGCTGTCTGGATAGTCTCAAGGCTTTCTATCTGCTGAGTAATTTTCATTTCTAATGGAGAATGGATATCACCTGAGAAATGGGAGAGAACGCGTTCTTTGATATTAATACTTTTACCAATATATAATGGCGCACCGTTCTCACCGAAGAACAAATAGACTCCTGGTGATTCAGGAAGCGTGTCTAAGACCAATGGATCAAGTTTAAGAGGAAGATATGTCTTTTTCATTACACGATTCATGGCATCACTAAATAATTGATCCTCAATTTGATTTTTAGCTTTATGATAGAACGTACAGATTGCCAGAGCGTCATCTAAAGCTCTATGACGATTCTCACAGGTAAGATTGAAGCGTTCTATAATACTATCAAGGTTATGTCGTTCGTGAGTAGGGTAGAGTACACGTGAGAGTTTGACGGTGCAGAAATGTTTGGAAGTGTAGGTTGCGCCAAGTCTTGCAAATTCTGCTTTAATAAAGCCATAATCAAAGCGAACATTGTGAGCAACAAATGTATAGTCTTTTAATATTTCTATGATATCTGCGGCTACTTCCCGAAAGGTAGGGGCATTGAGAACATCTGACTCACGGATTCCCGTCATTTGAGAGATTTCAGGAGGAATATGAGAATGGGGGTTAATAAGGGTAGAGTAGGTATCAATAACTTGGTCGTTTTCAACCCTTACTATCCCTATCTCTATAATTCTGTCATAATTTGTTCGACCACCAGTCGTTTCTATATCGACAAAGGCTAATTTAGTAGGCAGCATGAAGACCTATATTAGCAAGAAGAAATTCCTTTGACAAGCTCATTGGTAGTTCTTAGGTATTAGGATTTAAGACCTACTTCCTCATTACTCAATACTGTATACTAAAATAATGGAGTCGATTTTTTTTGAGATTGCTCTGGTTATTATTGTAGCTGCAGTGTTGTCTATTGTCTTTCGTTATCTTAAGCAGCCTACGATTCTTGCCTATATCCTTACAGGTATTATCTTAGGTCCACTTGGTCTTTTCCATTTAAAAAATCCAGATTCTTTACAGACGCTAGGGGAGATGGGAATTACGCTTCTTCTTTTCATGCTTGGGCTTGAGTTG
>JBDHUU010000009.1:0-15267 GCA_039809285.1 Candidatus Levyibacteriota bacterium | reverse complement strand
AGTATTTAGGAACATGTTCACAATGGAATGTAGTTTTTGCAAAATTAGCTGTACCTCCAACTACTCCCCAATGTTCACTCACACAGCTTTCGGCATGCGTACCTGTTGATTATGATAGTTCGTGGGCGTGTATGGTCTCGGGGAATGTAGATAGTGCAGGATGTGCGCATTTGTCATCTTCAAGTCTGAGCTCTGGCTCTGATAGCTCTGCTCCACCTGCTGGGACTCCCCTTCCTCCTAATTCGCCAACCCCTACACCACCTGGATGTTCGCGAGATTATGCATGTTCTCTTGGTACTTGTAATCACGTTACAACTGGAACGGGAGATTACTGTACATCAAGTTGCGATGGGGTGTGCTCAGGAAGATAACTATGAGAAAGATAATTAAAAAACAATATCTTAAAGGGTTTACGTTAATTGAGCTCATCTTGGTGACAGCCATAGTTGGATTATTTGCTGCAGGTGTTATAGCGGTTATTAATCCCTCTCAGCAAGTTCACAAAGCCAATGATGCGAAGAGAAAAAGTGATTTGGAAGCTATTCAGCGTGCGCTTGAAGCGTATTATGCAGATAATGGAAGATATCCTCAAGCAATTAACAATAAAATCTATGCAAATAATGCCACAGTAAATTGGGGTACGTCCTGGCAGCCATATATTGATTTACTACCGAAAGACCCCAGCAATGGAAGGACCTATGTATATGGAACCTCAACAGATGGACAACGATATGGAGTCTATGCTAGTCTGGAAAAAGGTACTGATCCGCAAGCTTGCCACAGTAATGGAGCTGCATGCGATAGCTTGACGACTTTTGGAATAAACGCTAATGCATCGGTTTCATGTGGAGGAATTTGCAACTTTGGCGTTACCAGTGCTGATCTCAGTCCATGAAAAAATGTCTGCCTACCATTTCTGCTAAGAAATACTTTCGTCTCAAAAGACACAACGATAAAGTATCAGGTTTTACTCTTATTGAACTACTTATTGTAATAGCAATTATCGGTATTTTGGCGACTTTAATTAGTGCTAACTATATTGGTGTAAGACAGCGTGCACGTGACACATCCAGAAAATCTGATCTCCGCCAAATCCAATCAGCGCTTGAACTCTATAAAAGTGATGTAGGCAGTTACCCAAATGGTTTTTCTAATAAGTCAGTGACTAATACTGCAACCTGCAATAATGCCAGCAGGGTTGCTTTTAGCTATAACACCGTAAATTACATGACAAAAGTTCCGTGTGATCCCCTCTCTTCATCTACCTTTAATGGTGGCAATTATTACTATACGAGCACTTCGGGTGCAACGTATACGCTTGCAGCTTGTCTTGAGAACAGTAATGATGGTGATATGGACTCAACGACCACATCTCCTGGTGCTTTTAGTGGATCCTGCCCATCTGGAAAGTTTTATGTCCTGACTAATCCCTAATGAAGTACTTATCTCATCATGTGAGAGGTTTTACGTTAATTGAGCTTTTAGTTGTATTTTCAATTATAGCTATCATTTCAACAGTAACTCTCGCTTCTTTTTCTGATTTTAATAAAACTTCAGCTGCTAAGCAGACTGGGGCTCAACTTGCTTCCTTTTTTAATGATGCTAAATCGAGATCACTTTCTCAAGTGAAGCCCTCATCGTGTTCTGGGAGCCTGGGAGGGTATGTTGTCGATATTTGTATTACTGCAGGAACAGGATGTACCAATGCAGACAGTTATAAGATGTCTGTTATTTGTTCCGGAGTGAAGACCGAGCTTCTTGTTAAAAAACTTCCGAGTAATATGCATTTTTCAAGTAGTGGAACAACGTCTACAAGCTATCGCTTTAATCTTCTTACGGGAGGGGTGACGGGAGCAGGGACAGTTGTTATAACAGGAAATGGATCGACACAGACAATAACTGTTAATCAGATCGGATCAATAACCTATCAATAATATGAACATGAAAGGTCAAACAATTGTCGAAGTAGTTGTTGCATTAGCAGCAGGTATTGTTGTGCTTTCAGCGCTTACTTTGATGATGTTAAGCTCTCTTAATAACGCCTCAGAAGGATCATCAAGAACAATTGCCACTCAGTATGCTCAAGACGGACTTGAGACTATTCGTAACATTAAAGATACTAACTGGAACCAGCTGGTTCTTCTTTCAAATAATGCTAATAATACTTATTGTATGGCTTCATCATGTAGCTCTCTCACGCTAACAAGTGGCAGCTGTGGTCCTAAATTATCAACGTGCGGTCTTAATCTTAGTAATTTTTCTCGACAGGTGGATATAAAGGCAAATGATGCTAAATGTATTCCACAAAATCCTGTGCCAGGTAAAAATTTTATTCGTGCAGTTGTAACAGTCAGTTATAGCGATGGAAAATGTACAAGTTCCGCCAACCCTTATTGTCATAATGTCCAGGTTGAATCATGCTTTACAAACTACGATACAAGATCAACACCATGAAAAAACAAAAGAAGTTTAAAAAGTTTCAGTCAGGATTTAGTTTAGTCGAAATGTTGGCTGTTCTAGCAATTACGGGTGTCGTGGGAACACTCATGTTTCAGACATTGTCATCAACATTACGAGGCGCAAATAAGTCAGGTTCAATCGCGACTATTCAGCAAAATGGTAACTTCGCACTTTCTCAGATGACCCGTATGATTCGCTACTCAATCGCTCTTGAGTCGCCTGATACCTGTTACTCTGGTCCTACTCCTACTCCAATAGTTTCAACATCAATAACAGTCAGAAATGTTGATAACAATACTACAACATTTTCCTGTGACACTGCGACGGGAATCCTGGCAAGTAATAGCGCAAGTATGCTCAATAGTTCTGCTGTTGCAGTTACTGCGTGTTCCTTCAGTTGTTTCCAAGCAAATCCCTACGATAGTCCAACGATGACAATTAGCTTTACGTTAAATAAGAAAAATAGTAATAATTTAGTTGAGAACAATTCCCCAGCTACCTTCCAAACATCAGTAATACTGCGAAACGTGCAGTAACTCTCCCTAGATTGACAGCGCTATTTCACCTTGTTACGATAGAATTACGATGAGGTTTTCATCCCAGTATCAGCGTGGACAAGTTCTCCTAATTGTGATCCTTATTATGGTAGTGACATTAACAGTAGGATTAAGTGTCATTTCGCATACCATCACCACGCTTCGTACGACAAAAGAAAGCGAATCCTCTCAACGTGCATTTTCTGCAGCTGAGGCAGGCGTAGAAAAGCTTCTCAATAGTACTAATAGTTCACTTCCTAGTACAACGCTTTCCAACGGGTCATCGTTCTCAGGTTCTGTCTCTACAGTCTCAGGCTCTTTTATTCCTGTTAATAACTTTTCTCCTGTTTTTCAGGATGATGGAGCCGATATATGGCTTTCAACATATCCCACGTATACGTCTCCTTTTAACGGAACAGTGAAAGTCTATTGGTCAACCAGCGGCAACGAATGTCAAAATGCAGCGCTTGAAATTTTAATGGTTACCGGAACCAAAGCAAATCCTGTTATTACTCATAGCTTAGTTGATCCTTGTGATGCGAGAAGAACTTCTAATCACGCCGTGAGTGAGCAAGCTGGCGGAGCTGCAGGCGGAAAAACATTTTTAAGTAGTTATTCAATTGCTGTAACAAATGGCCTTTTGATGCGAATTATTCCTCTTTATACCTCAACAGTGATTGGAGTAAGCGGCATTGGTGCTAATCTTCCTGCCCAAGGTCAGAATATCGTATCAACCGGTACTGCAGGTGGTACCTCTCGAAAAATAACAGTCTTCAAAGGTTACCCTCGCCTGCCTATGGAATTTTTCTCTTACGTACTCTTTTCTCACTAATATGAATGTGTTTGGACTCGATATTGGCGCTACTTCTATGAAGTTGGTGTGGTTGCAGAAAAATCATAATGGATTCCAGCTTAAATCATGCCTTATGACTGTAACACCTGCAAAGGGGATGTATTCTGAGTCACCTGTAGACCAGCAAGCCATGGCCCAAGCTCTCTCACGGCTTGTGGTAGATGCAAAAGTTACCACTAAAAATATCAATATCGCGCTACCTGAAAATCAGGTTTTTACTAAAGTTATAGAGATGCCTGAGTTATCTGATAAAGAGTTGTCCTCTGCTATCTATTGGGAAGCTGAACAGCAGATTCCAGCTCCTCTTAACACTATGTCTATTGATTATAAAGTTGTGCGGCGAAATGTCAGCAACGAGGTAAGTCCTAAAATGCAGGTTCTGTTAGTGGGAGCTCCGACAGTGCTTGTTCATCGCTACCAGCAAATAATTGAAATGACTGGATTGAGTATATCAGTCGTAGAAACAGAGATTATTTCGATTGTGAGAGCCTTAATTCCTCCGAATTCAAAAGCAGTCTTGCTTATTGTCAATGTTGGTGCTTTAAGCACTACACTCGCAATTGTTCAGGCTGGGACGATTGTTTTTACCTACACAATTCCTTTAGGAGGTGCTGCCATGGACCGTTCAATCGCTGCCAATTTTGGATTTACCCCTACTCAGGCAGAAGAATACAAAAAGACATATGGAATTAATGATCAAAACTTAGGCGGAAAGTTAAGTAATGCACTTCAGCCGATCTTGATGAGTATGCTCACTGAGGTTAAAAAAGCCATTGCTTACTATACAGATAAATATAAAAATGACTCACCAATATCACAAATTATCTTAACAGGAGGCAGTTCCCTTCTTCCTGGCATTGATTTGTTTTTTGTTAAAAACACCAGTATTGAGACGGTTATTGGAAATCCATGGAAATCAGTGGCAATTTCTGGAGTTTCACCTGAGCTTATGGATCAGGGTCCACGCTTCTCAGTTGCGATTGGTTTAGCAATGAGGTCAGATGAGTAGTGAAATTAACTTACTGTACAGTAAAAAAGAACGCCGAAAATACAAACTGAGCTCTCAAGTTCGCTTCTTACGTTTTGGAGCATTAGGGTTCCTTTTTTTTGTAGTTCTTGTATCGATGACATTTTTCTTACTTGTCGTTGCCTCACCTTTGACTTCTTTGAAGCAGCAAGAGCTTCAACAAAACCAGCTGCTTACTCAGTCTGAGGAGAAAATTAGGAAGCAGACGCTCCTTGCTATGAGAATGAATGATATTTCAACCATTGTGGCAAAGCGTTCTCAGTTTGATCTAATACTTCAAGAGCTTATACAAAAACTCCCTAGCGGAGTTATTATAAAAGAATTCACAGCTGAGAAAAAACAGATTGCTCTAAGTGTCCAGTCAGCAAATAGTAAAGATATTGAAACATATATGGGGACACTCGGGACAATGGTCACAACAAAGAAATACTTTTCCCGAGTTTTTATGGATTCACTAAATGTTGAGATTGGCACTGATAAACAAGCTGCTGACTTCAGGGCGAGATTTGTTATTACATTGCTTTAAAGTATGCTTCGCGATATTACAACAATAAGAACATTTGAGGATATACGTTTGTTCTATTTTAAATACAAAGACTCACCTGAGTTTAGTGTTATCGGAGTTGCTCTTCTTATTTTTGTCGGGATTGTTATTATTTGGAAAGGGATTCTGCCGCAGACACATGACTGGTTTTCTGTTCAAGACGAGATAAAAGCGACAAAAGAACGGATTGCACAGCTTCAGACCAATCAATCTATTATTGGAGGGATTACTCAATCAAAGCTTGATAAAGATTATTCAGTAGCTGCTACAGCTCTTCCCTATCAGAAAGACTATGCTGGCATGATTGAGTCAATTGACCAAGCAACAACCATTTCTACTATGGAGCGCAATGATTATTCCATAGAGGTAGGTAACTTATCAACTAAATCGGCTCAATTGTCGCCTCAGACGACGATCACTGTTAAAGTATCACTTCAAGGGGATGCGGAAGAGCTCCAGAAGTTTTTAACTCAGTTAACAAAAGAGTTACCTCTTTCAGAGGTTGTTTCGATTGAATATAATGACCAAGCAGCAAATATCGAAGTGAATTTTTTCTACAAGTATCTCTCGCCCAGTACGACATTTCCTTACACAGATCCTATTAAGATACTCAGCCAAAGTAATCAGAAATTGCTTAATGATTTAACAACATGGAGAGATGCACAGAGTTCGCTTGGTACTCCTGACTTTTTGCCTTCAGAAACTGCTACACCAAGTGCAAGTGAGATTTAAGATTTTTTAAGAAGGTCTGGCCTGCGTTTCTGAGTTTTTTTAATTGACTCACTTTTTCGCCACTCTGCGATTTTTTTATGATCACCTGATAAGAGCACCTCAGGTACCTTTAATCCTTCAAAATTTTGTGGTTTAGTGTAGAGAGGATATTCTAAAAGAAGAGAACCAGCATCGCTATGTGAAAAAGATTCTAGATCTGTGACTCCTTCTTTAAGTACCCCACTTATTAACCTTGCCACTGAGTCTGTGATAAGCATTGAAGGAATTTCTCCTCCCGTTAGTACAAAGTCCCCAATTGAGATCTCTTCATCGACAAATTGACGAACTCTTTCATCTACTCCTTCATAGTGGCCACAGATGATAATTAAATGGTCAAGTTTGGAATACACTTCAGCTATACGTTGGTTATACGTTACTCCATCGGCAGTGAGTAAAATCACTTTTTGACTATTTGGATTAAGAGAATTATCTTTGACTGAATCAATAGCTCTCTTTATCACATCTACCTTCATTACCATGCCAATCCCTCCTCCATAAGGAGAGTCATCGACCATTTTGTGGGTACCTATGCCAAAATTTCGAATATTCACTAGATTAATATCGACAAGATTTTTTTCTTGGGCATTTTTAATGATTGACTCGGAGAATGGTCCTGTGAACATCTCAGGAAATAGTGTGAGAATAGAAATTTTCATAACAATTGGCTAGCAGTTAGTAGTGAGGTAGATTATTCTTGTTCAGCGAGTGAAACATTGATGCGGATGTTATGTTTCATAGCTTTTACTTTCATGATATTGCGGATACTTCTGATAACTTTTCCTTCTTTACCAATAACTTTACCCATATCCTCAGGAGCTACATGGATAAGAAGGTTTACCACTCCGTTATCGTCTTCTTCATCGATAATTACTGCATCTGGTTGCTCAACAATTGAGGAGACAATATAGTGAAGCGTGTCTTTCATGTTATTTGGTAATTTCCAAAACTGTTTTTGATGGGAGTGCGCCTTGAGATAGCCAATAGTTATATCGGTCCATTTTTAGTTCTTTCTTGCCGCCATTTCTACCCATCTCGTACCAGCCGAGCACTTCAATATTATCGCCATCGCGACGACTACGCTTTTCTTTGACGACTACCCTGAATTTTCGCTCGCCTTTCTTGCCTGTTCGAGAAAGTCTAATTACTACTGCCATATATAAAAACCTTGCGACTTACTAATGAAGCTCAAGGCTACAACGTATTGTACCAGAATTTAAGATAATTCTCAAGAGAATTAGGAGCTACGAGGAAGGTCTTGATTCTCAAGATATGTTAGCGCTTTTTGTGCTGCTTCTTCTTCAGCTTGCTGTTTGGACTTACCCATCCCTTCACCAATTTGAATTTGATTAACAAAAACGCCAATAGTAAATGTCTTTGCATGCGGCGGACCTTCTTCATGAATTACTTTATAAATCGGCGAGCTTTGCTTTCTTGCTTGGACAAACTCTTGGAGGAGACTTTTAGGGTCCTTAAAAGCTTTTTTCTGAACAATCTCTTCGATTTGAGGGAAAAGCATCGAAGCTATAAATTTTCGAACCATCTCAATTCCCTGATCAAGGTATAGTGCTCCTATGTAAGCTTCAAAGGAATTAGCAAGGAGGGATTCATTTTCCCTACCCTTAGACTCTTCTTCTCCGCGTGATAATTTTAGATATTGTCCAAAGTCTAGTGATCTTGCTGCGGCAGCAATACTTTTTGTGTTAACAAGGAGGGAGCGTAAATTTGTCAGAATACCTTCATCAAATGTTGGGTAGGTCTGATACAAATATTGTGAGACAACAAATGAAAGGATACTATCTCCTAAGAATTCAAGTCTCTCATTAGATTCAAGCTCTTTTTTTGCTTCGTTAAGATACGATCTATGCGTAAAAGCTTGGTCAAAAAGTTGTTTATTGATTAATGTCGGAAGATTTTTCATGATTAACTATATTGCCAAGTGCTCCATTAATAAAACTTGGGCTTGCCTCTCCGCCGAATTCTTTGCCTAACTCGACTGCCTCATCAATTATAACATTGACTGGTTCTTTTTTTTCAATGATAAGCTCGTAAACTGCTAAGCGGAGAATCGAAAGGTCAACACGGTTTATCTTACTTATAGGAAATTCAGGTGCTGCTTCTTGAATCTTTTCATCGAGAATTTGTTGGTTGTTAAGGATTTCCTGAGCACGCTCAGAGATAGGCTGAGCATGAAATTGGACTTTGAATAGTTCTTGGACTGTGTGTTGACGTTTTAGGTGACGGGGATCATGTGACGTCTTCATAACACAAGTTAAGCGGTAGGATCAGTACGTTGTGGTTTTTTAGCAATAACTTCAATACCTTTATAAAAACCGCAATTAGGGCAAACAATATGCGGAATATGTTTGGTACCGCAATTACTGCATGCTACTGTATTAGGTACAGAAAGCACAATAGCTGCTCGTCTTTTTCCTTGTCGTTGTCTAGAATGGCGCTTTTTTGGTTCCTGTGACATGTCTGTATTATAGCTCATTTTACGCTCAATCGCAACCTGTTCTCATTTCTTGTTATACTTGTTAAATGAATATAAAGATCTTTCAGCTAAATATTCAAGGTGGAAGGATGTTAGATGAGGTAATAATCTACTGCAAAGAGCAAGATTTTGATATTATCCACTTTCAAGAAGTTGGCGGAGGTGAAGTAAGTTACTCAGGCTCTGATAATTTTCTCAGACTTAAAAATAGCCTTTTTATGGAAGGAATATTAACAGTTACGACACAAAAGAAGAATGATCCTGCTAGCTATTATGGTAACGCTACTTTTTATAAGCCCCAATTGGATCTTTTATCTGAGGAGATACTATGGCTTAAGCCATTTCAAGAATTTGATAAGTGGACAGTTGGCAGTGGATTTGCCAAGGATCTTCCTCGAAATGCGCTTGCTTTGCAATTTAGGTATCATAAAAAGATATTTTGGACTATTAATACTCACCTTGCGTGGGGACCTACTCCCTATGACGAACCATATAAGATTAAGCAAGTAGCAAAGTTGCAGTATTTTTTAGAAAAAATGAAAGATGATTTCATTCTTTCTGGGGATTTTAATATCACTAAAGATTCTGAAATTGTACGGAGGTTTGACAGAATAGCCGTCAATCATGCTGTTCAGGCCGGAATTACTAACACTCTCAATCCTCATCTTCATCGTGCCCAACAATTATTTCCTCCTGGGCTTGCGGTAGATTTTATCTATACGAGTTTTGGATTGGAAGCAACTAACTTTGAATTGGTAGATAATCCTGACCTCTCAGATCATTACGGTATGAAGCTAGTTGTTACAATATAGGTTACTGATTTTGTCTAATATACTCGAAAACGCCTAATCCATTTACTTTTCTTCCTTCAGCTTTAACAGATATTCCTTCTCCGCTTGCTGTAACCCAGGAATAACTCTTCTTGGTAGATTTATTGAGAGGATTGGTGATAGGGATAAAGACTGCTTCATCTCGATCGAGGTCAAAAGACGTGTGATAGGTTTTGACAGAGTTATTTGTATCCACATTAGTAGATTGTGATGGCGTACGGATAACAGAGTTCCCCTGTTGAATTATCCCAATGGTAAATTGTGGAACATTATTTGTTCCAAGCGGCGCTTTATGGTCATCTGCATAGTAGAATGTTCCCTCTTTATCCCAGAAGACAAGCCAGTCTGAGAGAATTTGGTCTGGGTGAGTAAGATAATCCAGCTCAACAGCATTGTATGAATAAGTCCTACTATAAAAAACATACGCTGGAAATGTATCGTCATTTATAGTAAGCGTTCCCTTCCCTTGATAAATGAATTTTGTTGAGCCTGGGTTACTTTGAACGCTTACTTCATTGTTTAGCTCAGTTGAACTAAATGAAACATCGTATTTGGGGAGGGAGAGCTTTGCAAGTGGGGTAGAACTAGATTTGTTGAAGGTTGGTGGTGTCCAACTGCGAAGGAGTGGATTACTTACGATATCACTTGTTTTGATAATTGCTGTTGTAGATTTTCTATCCCAATTCGACCCATCAAAATAATTGATCTTAGCATATTGAGTGAAGTCACGCGTTTGTTCAATACGCGCAACAGAGAGAATAAGTGTATAGAAAGGTTTCTCTTGGGAGATAACCACATAGGTATCATCTAGGTACTGCTTGTTTGGTAGGAAGTTCACAAGTGGGATTTCCTGAAAGTTAGATGGAAATGGGGTAATTTCAGACGTAAGCGGTGGAGAGGTCGGAGTAGGAGTAACAGGTACTTCGGCATCCTTTGAAGATCCTCCCCTCCCTAAGACTAAACCTAAAGCAAAAATACAAATAAAGCCGATCGTAATACCTGCAATGATAAAATATCTGGTAAGGCTTTTTTTAGTAGGCTCAGGAGGAGGTGTTGGTTTGGGAGTTTCTTGGAGCGTATACTGTTCGGGCATACTTTAAGTGTATGAAGAAAGATTGACACTTGTCAATTCTAATCAGGATTTACATGTGAGATGATTAATGAATCTACTTTCCTTTTAAGTGCCTCATGATTTTTTAGTTCCGGGAAGATACGAACGGCTGCTCTTTTGGCTTCATCCAATAGCTCGGTATCTGAAAAGGAAGCAATCTTTAGCATTCGAGTTCCTGATTGTCTCGTTCCATAGAGTTCTCCAGGTCCTCTCATTTTGAGATCGAATTCCGAAAGAGCCGCACCTTGGGACATTGTCTCCATCGCTTTCAGTCTTAGAATAGAATTCTCACTCGTTGAGTCGGTAAAAAGAAGGCAATATGATTGCTTCTCTCCCCTTCCAACTCGACCTCGCAGCTGATGAAGCTGTGAAAGGCCAAATCGTTCACTCCCTTCTATTAATATAATCGTTGCGTTAGGGATATCAATCCCTACTTCAACAACAGGTGTAGCAACCAAGATATCAAACTCTTTTTCTCTAAATGCTGTTAAAATACTATCTTTTTCTTTTGCTTTTAACTTTCCATGGAGCATTGCAAGCTTCAGGTGCGGAAAAACTTCCTTTTGAAGCCTTTCAAATTCTAAAGTAGCTGCTTTTACTGTTTGCATATTTTCAGATTGTTCAATGAAAGGACAGATAATGAAGACCTGTGACTTATTGGTAATAACTTCTTTTTCAATCCATTTATATGCTCCCTCTCTTTTTTCATTAGGAACAAGCCAGGTCTTAATGCTTTTTCTGCCTTTTGGCATATCAATTAAGTAGGAGGAGTCCAATTCACCATAGAGAGTAAGAGCAATTGTTCGAGGAATAGGAGTTGCGGTCATGGTAAGAACATGGGGATTCTTACCTTTATCCCGTAGGATTCCCCGCTGCTCCACACCGAAGCGCTGCTGTTCATCGATAACGACAAATCCTAGCTTAGTGAAATCAACTGCTTTTGCAACAAGAGCATGAGTCCCCACAACTACATCATATTTTTTATCTTTTTCAAGTTTGGTATTACTTGTTGCAAGTCCAACTTTTAATGAAAAAGGAGCCAGAAACTGAGATAGAGTTTTGAAGTGTTGTTGTGCCAGAATTTCAGTAGGAGCCATCAGGGCAGATTGGTGCTTATTAAGAAATGCAGCATAGATTCCAGCTGCTGCGACAACTGTTTTACCGCTTCCAACATCTCCTTGAAGAAGCCTATTCATAGGCTGAACTTTTGAGAAATCAGAAAAAATATCATTTATAGCTTTCTCTTGAGAAGGAGTGAGAATAAAAGGGAGAGACTTTTTAAACTGCTCAATGTTATTTTCAGAAATGGTAATCTTTGGACCAATCTTTATATCCTGCCATTCTTTCTTACGCTGCATAGCGGAGAGTTGAATTAAGAATACTTCATCGAATGAGAGACGCCGTCTAGCCATATTTGTCTCCTCAAGATTCTTAGGGAAATGGATATCATGTAGCGCCTTAGTTAGCCCCGGCAGATGATGCTCATGACGAATCACGTGAGGCATTGTGTCAATTACTTCAAGATCTTCCAGAAGAAGAGAAATCTGTTTCCTCAGCCATTTAGAAGATACTCCTCTTGTCTCAGGATAAATTGGCACTATTCTTCCTGTATGGACTGTTATCCCCGTGAACAGTTCATAGATAGGCGAGATAAATGTATGCTTTTTAGCAAAGATCTCAACTTTTCCCGAAACAGAAAGTATATCTCCCTCATTAAGATTTTTGATAATAAATGGTTGGTTAAACCAGGTTAAGTCAATTTCACCTGTTTCATCAGCAATGGTCACCTTTTGAATAGTTTTGCGTGATCTGGTGTAGGTGTTGGAGTATTTGGTAACTTTTCCTTGAATAGTTACGAGTTCACCTTCTTGAAGTTGTGCGATTTTTGAGATCAGTGAATAGTCTTCATACCGCGTCGGAAGATGATAAAGCAAATCATGATACGTAAAGATATTCAGTTTTTCGAGGCGTTTCGCATACGTTTTAAGATTGCGATTGCCATCGCTAATCCTCGCTTGTAGATTCATAAGATATTATTGGAAGAGATAGACAAGAAATGGCAGGAAAGATGAAACAATAAGTGCTATAAGAGCAATGGTAGTAATTATCTTAAAGGCTTTCTCATGGTCGCGGAGGAAGTTCATGTAATGATTATACTAAGGTCTAAGAAGTTTGACAATTTTTCTTTTACCGACACGAAGAATTGAGCCATCTTTAATTACCTTTCCTGCAGTTGGAGTAAGTATTTTCTCTCCGTCAAGCTCTACCCCGCCTTGCTCGAAAAGACGTTTTGCTTCTGATTTTGAAGCAGCTAAGTTAAGCTCGACGAGTAAATCCTCTGTGAGGAACTCGTCGTCATCATCCTGGAGTCTAACTTCGACAATTTCTTGAGGCAGCTCGCCTCTCTGGACTACTTGTTCAAAAGCTCTCTGTGCGTCTTCTGCATCAAGAGACGAACTTAGTTGTTTGACAATTTCAAAGGCAAGTTTCTTCTTAAACTGCATAGGATTTTCACCGGAGGCGATGGCTTGCTCGATTGTTGTAATTTCTTCCGTTGGAATATCTGTTAGGTATTCCATACCTTTAGTAATGACATCGTCTCCTAGACTTAAAATCTTTGCAAAAAGATCAGTTGGGTTATCATTAAGAGCAATAACATTACCTTCTGTTTTTCCTATCTTACGACCAGAAGAGTCTGTAAGAAGAGGTGTAGTCATGACATATTTATCTTTACTTAAGTAGTCTTTCACTAGCTGTCGACCACAGAGCATGTTAAATGTCTGATCAGATCCGCCGATTTCTACATCCACATCCATGGCAACTGAGTCATACGCCTGAAGCAGTGGGTACATAAATTCTCGCAAATTAAGCGGTTCATTATTTTTAAGTCGTTCTTGGTAAAGATCTCGTTCGATCATTTGCTGAAGTGTAAAGTGCTCGGCAACTCCTAAGACATCAGCTAGTGTCATCTTGTTGAGCCAATCCCCGTTGTATCTAATTTCAATGGGATTATCACCCCCAAAATCAACAATCTTCCCCGCCTGCATGACATAATCACGTGCGTTTTGACGCAACTGCTCATTTGAAAGATATGTTTCACGAGTTCTGGTTTTGCCGGAAGGGTCACCAGCCTGTCCTGTTCCATCTCCGATGAGAAAAATAACTTTATGTCCTAATTTTTGCCATTGTGCTAACTTTCGTAGTCCAATCATATGTCCTATGTGCATTTGAACACCAGTAGGATCAAATCCTTCGTAAAGGGTGAGCTTTTTTCCACTTTGAAGAACTGTCTTTAATTGTTCAGGCGATGGATAAACTTTATCTACACCCCGAGTTAATAATGTTTCTATCTCGTCCATGGGATGAGTATACCATATTTTTTGCGATCAAAATTCTATTTGCTATAATAGATAGTACCTATGCCCGACTATCGCTCTAGACGTCGTAGTCGACTCCACAAAGGAGTTCAATTACCTGCATTTTTATCATTTAATAATGTTTCATTTTGGAGTAAAGTAACCCGCTTGCTTCTCATTGGACTAATTGCAGGAGTTATTCTCGTTCCACTTCTCTTTATTTGGTATAGCCGAGACCTTCCGACACCTGGAAAACTTGTTACTTCGAAATACAGTGATGCTACTCGTATTTATGATCGAAACGGTGAACTTCTCTATTCGGTTTTTCAGGATGAGAATAGAACGTATGTGAAGCTGGATGAAATTCCTAAGTATGTACGTCAAGGCACCATTTCAATTGAAGATAAAGATTTTTATAAAAATGGCGGTTTTTCTCCTATGGGATATGTTCGTGTTTTCTGGAATGCGTTACGAGGGAATCGTCTTGCCGGAGCTTCAACAATTACCCAACAGCTAGTTAAAAATGTTTTGCTCACATCTGAACGTTCTCTACCTCGTAAAATTAAAGAATTAATACTGTCAATTCAGGTTGCAAACCGATTTAGTAAAGATCAAATTTTAGAAATGTATCTTAACAATATACCTTATGGCGGAACAGCTGTCGGAGTTGAAGCAGCTGCTGAACAATACTTCGGGAAAAAAGCAAAAGAGTTGGATTTAGCGGAATCGGCGTTTCTTGCTGGACTTCCCCAGCTCCCCTCTCTCTACTCACCTTTCAGCGGAAATAAATACTATATAGGTAGAACTGAGGCTGTATTAAAGCGAATGACTGCTGATAAATATATTACTAAGGATCAGGCTGATAATGCACTTAAGGAAATCAAAAATTATCAATTTACTCAGCATGCAGCAAATCTTAAGGCCGGACACTTTGTAATGTATGTCAGAGAGCTTCTCGCAGATCAATTTGGAGATCAAATGGTCCAGACGGGCGGCCTCCAGGTAACAACGACTCTTGATTACAAAATGCAGTCACAGGCAGAAAAGATTGTAAAGGAACAGGTTGACGATCTTGAAAAATATAAGGTAAGTAATGGGGCAGCAATGATAGAAAATCCCAAGACAGGCGAGATTCTAACGATGGTTGGAAGTAAGGACTACTTTAGTACCGATATTGACGGCAACTTCAACGTAACAACTCAAGCTGAGCGTCAGCCTGGTTCGTCTATGAAGCCTATCATTTATGCTAAAGGATTTGAAAAAGGCTATACCCCTTCCACTATGCTCA
>JBDHUU010000008.1:0-17295 GCA_039809285.1 Candidatus Levyibacteriota bacterium | reverse complement strand
CTTTCTGAAAAGCAGGTAAACCTTTTGAAGCTCTATAGGAATTCACCATTGAAAAAAGAACATCTGCATTTAATCCCCCCGGATTACTTTGAGAGGTTACTGCTTGCGGTTGGGGTGTAGGTGTAGCAGTTGGAGTGGGTGTGGGCGGTTGGCTAAGACTTGGTGTAGGTGATGGAGTAATGATTGCTTCAACAATCTGAACTTTTGATTTAGTCGTGGGCTGGACGTCAATTGTCTCGGTAGTTCCAAATTCAAGGGTAATAGGTTTTAGGATAGTTGGCGTTTGAGAGAAGCTGAGGGGGGTGGAAAAAGTGAGGCCATCATGCTTATAAAGATGAGCAACAAAGAGGTTCTGAGCGTACGCTTTCCCTCCAAAAAGGAGTAAGGCAGGAAGTAGAAAATAGGCAATTTTCATCCGGGCTTACATAGTATAAAAAGATATCATTAAAAGATGCAAGGTCAACTATAAGGAGGAAAGTTAATGGGAGAACGAATGAGTAAGGCGATGGAGAGGTGAAGATTCATCAAGATCATCTCCCATACCCTTATTTTGAAGCTTTGTTTCAAGCTCTGTATTGCGATTCTCAAGTTCAAGAATTCTTTTTTGAAGCTGACTAATTGAGGTCTCAGCTTTTTGGGCACGAACTTCTTTATTTCGAATGGTCATGCTTGAAAAAGCCCAATTAACAATACTTAATAACCAGGAAATAATAAGCCCTACGAGAAGAGAAGCAATCGCAACGACAAAAAGGGGGACATTTGTCCAGGTATATCCACCTAGGTGAATCGAGACTGGTACCGTATTTTGAGTAGCTAAGAAAGCAAATATAGTTCCAATAATTGCTGCGGTAAGTAGTGAAAACATATTTACAGCTTACTTAATCACAACAATAATCTGATAAAAAAAGAGTAAGAACTGAGAAAGAGTCTTTTGTTTTTGTTCTGAATTATTATAATTGGGACTATTATGGAAGGTCCCTCTCTCATTCTTGCCGAAGAACAATTAATTGAGTTTAAAGGTAAGAGGATTCATGTCGTATCAGGTAATACCAAAATTGGCAAAGAAAGATTACTAAATAGAGATGTACTAGATATTTTCTCGTGGGGAAAGCATCTTTGTTTTCAGTTTGATGAATTCGCACTTCGAGTACATTTTCTTTTATTTGGGACATTTGAAGCAGTTGTTGATGGACAGTCAGTAACTGGTGATTATAAAAGGACTAAGGAGCCTCGACTAAAATTAAAGTTCTCAAATGGAGAGGTTTCAATGTTTAATTGTTCAATAAAACTTTTTGAAGAAAAAGATTTAAAGAGTACCTATGACTTTACCTTAAGTATTATGTCTGATTCTTTCGATGAGAAAAAAGCATTTCGTAACCTTCGTAATAATCATGAGAGTGAAATTACGGATGCTCTTTTGGATCAAGAGATTTTTGCAGGGGTAGGAAATATTATTAAAAATGAAGTCTTATCCTTAACGCTAATTAATCCTAAGACCCTGGTTAAGGATATATCAGATAGAGAACTTAAAAAACTTATTACCATAACGAAAGAATTCTCATATCAATTTTATCTTTGGAGAAAAGAATTCATACTTCTTAAACATCTTAGGATTCATAGAAAATCTGTCTGTCCGCACTGCGGAACAAAAGTAATAAGAGAGAAAACAGGAAAGAGGCAAAGATGGAGTTATTACTGTCCTATATGTCAAAAATGAGTGAGTTAAGAGTTGCTTTCATTTCTCACTAATGGCTTGAAGTCCTTATAGAGTTTGGTGATTTTGGGATCAATAACGATTCGGCAATAGGGGTTTGAGCTGTTAGTGATGTAGTAATCTTGATGATAGTCTTCTGCCTTGAAGAATTTTTCAAAACGGACAATTTGAGTAACGATTGGATCTCTATATGTTTTTAATTTAGTTAACGCTTCTTTTGACTCTTCAGCAATCTTTCTTTGTTCATCGTTGTGATAAAAGATTACAGATCGATACTGTGATCCGACATCTGCTCCCTGTCTGTTAAGTGTTGTTGGATCATGAAGATGCCAGAAAACATCTAAAAGTGTTGAGTAATGAATAACCTGAGGGTCAAAAGTAACCTGTACTGCTTCAGCGTGTCCTGTTGTTCCCATACTGACCTTATCATAGTTAGGATTATCCAGAGCTCCGCCTGAATAGCCTGATATTACGCTTTCAACACCTTTAAGTCTTTTAAAAATTGCCTCTATACACCAAAAACATCCACCTGCAAATGTTGCTATCTCCATACAAGTATTATACACGGTAGATCAAATAATTAATGTGGATATGCTATAGTTTGGGTATGTACAAAACTATCGGTATAGGAGGGATTACTATCCTTATCATTGTCCTCATGTACGTAATTCCTAAGGTATTTCATCATCCATCACCTCCCACAGATACTGGGTCAACAAAGCAGGTAAAAGCTGATGCAACAGCGGCAACTATTAAAATTAGTGCTATTAGTTTTTATGAAGAATATGACAAATGTATTAAGGATTCCTCACAAACAATTAGCTCGTGCTTGAGAAAGAATACCAATTCAAGTACACAACTTATGAAAGACAAAGATACGTCAAATCCTATCTGTGGAGAAGTGCTCCCTGATAGTTTCTCAGTTAGCAAAGTCACAACTAAAGAGACTACTAGTCAAGTAGAGGTAGTAGAGTCTAGTGGAAATACTTATCATAAAATTCTTTTGCTACTTGGTAAAGAAAATAATAAATGGAAAGTGCAGAAGATTAGCTGTCCTAGAGTGTAATCTCTTTCTTTTCTTTTACATCAGCTGGAGGCATTTCTTACGTAGTCTTCTTAATATAAGGCTATGATTAAGATGTTTTTAGCAATAATACTCGGATTTGCCTTATATCTTTCATTGAGCTTTTATCAGCCTGTTGTGGAAGCACAGACTGTAAGTAATGCGAGAGCAGAGATTCATCAGGAGTTTTCCTTTATCTCACCTATTCCTTATAGCCTGGTTATTGTAAATAAATAACTCTATAAGGAATTATTTTCCCCCGTAGCCATTTGATTAATAGTAGTTTTAAGTTTTTTTCTTTAGGAGTAAGTGAATATTCTACATGAAGAGTGTAAATGGAAAATCAGCAGTAGGACTCTAAATTTGAGACTGTTCTTAAGCAGACATTGTGGTGGAAAGATGTATTAAAATAGCACCGATGAAAGAGAGCATTAGCCAAATAGCTGCTTTTTAAGGGTTAGAAATACTTTACCCCAAAAGCTAGATTTTTGATATTTTTTATATTCTTCTTTTTTATAATAATCCATAGTTCCGGGCAGTGGAGGATCAATCCAATTTGACAATATAATCCATTCCCTTTTCTCATTTTGCTTTGCAATTATCGTAATAAGAGAACCCCCTACTCTTTTCTGAAATTCAACTGTGTCAGGTTTTTTCCCTTTCAATTGTTTATCAGGATGAGAGAATGCTTGCCATGCAAGATTTTGTGAGAGTCCTCTCTGTCCAAGTCTTTCTAAAGCGTGGTTTGTCCAGATAGCTCCACCATAATGTGATTGTGCATCGCTCATATAAATAATTATATACTCTTTCAGAATTGTTACTACTTTATAGTTTTTCTTCTTACTCGTGTTTTACATAATGAATTTATTGGACTAATTCTTCAGGCAGACACTTAAACTATGAAGGATGGGCTTTTATAAAAGCGCATCCTTTCGGTTTTATGTTCGCAATTTATCGTCTCTTTAGAAATATAATAATCCCCACAATAACAAAAACATTGATAAGCCCAATAAGGAGAAAAGAAGAAATAGAAGCCTTAGGTTTGGGTTGAGATGGTAATTTATCAAGCTCTACGTAGGTATCATTAATAAAACCATTAGCATCTTTGACCCTCAACATAGGGAAAATATAGTTTCTTGTTGAGTCACTAAATGTATGTTGAAATAGTGGTTGTGTTGAACTCTCCTTATCTCCTATATCCCAAAAATAACTAACGATATTCGCTGAGCCTTTGATAGATGGTGTTGCATCAAATATCACTGCATCATCAGCTATTTCAATGGGACTGTTTGGATTCTTGACCACTTCTTGGTTAACTTTTATTACTGCTTTAGGTAACTTGTATTCTTTATTAGGAACAATATTGATAAGAACTGCCTGAAGGAGGGGTTTGGTGTTAGGATCGCTATATCCATGATAGTTGGCGGTAATTGTGAGAAGAAAAGAACCTATTTTAGTATAGCTATGGTTAGTGGTTAATCCTTCTGCTTTGGTACCATCACCAAAGTCCCAGCTAAAGGTTGTCTTATCAATAACATCTTGAGGAAAAGGTAGCATGGCGCTATCTATCTGAAAATTAAGTGACTGATTTATCAGATAGTTCTCAGGAGCACTATCCTGAGGTAGGATAAAGTTAGGAAGCGACGTTACAAATACAGGATAAAATCCAGAGTATATTCCGTTAATCAAAAAAAATGGCGGTTGCCCCGCTACGTGAGCGTATATATTTCTCGGTAAAAACCACAAAGATAGCAAGTAACAAATAATGAAAACTTTTCTCATTGCAAAATAATATTATTTTTCTTCAAAAGCTGGGATTCATAAAGTACCACAACTATAGCAAAGTACATTTAAGATGAAAAGAATTTGAAGTATATAGTTACCAACTCGGAATTTAATTTAACTGAAGATGTATTGCGTCTTCCACCTTATACTCACCACAAGACTGTCTCTTAATAGTATAAGCAATTCCTCCACTTCCTAAGAGAAGACCTAACTCAAAGCAGAGAGATCTGATATATGTCCCACTGCTCACTTGTGATCGTAGTGAAAGGAGTTGAAGTTTTTCTGGAAGAAGTGGCAATGACTCCTTCCATTTTTCCTCAATCTCTTTTTGTCTAAAGTTACCTCTAACTTTTTTTATCCGCTGTTCTATGTCTTCAACAAGTTCTAGTTTCGTCACTTCAGAAGATGATAAAAAGTCTAGAGACTGTATAGTAATTCTCTTTGTTGGGATAGTAATCTTTTCAAGCTTATCCTCCCTTGCCCAGTAGAAAAGTGGTTTTCCCATTACATGCATTGAAGAGTACGGAGGGTAATCTTGCATAGAAGTACCCCTAAGCGTTGCTAGAAAAGAGGTCAATTGCTCTATGGAATGGGTAACGGGATCTTTTACAATTGATGTAATTTTTCCAAGAATATCATAGGTATCTGTTGTAACTCCTAAAAGGAGAGTAAATTCATAGGTTTTATCAAGTGATTGGAAGTACGAACGTTCTTTATTCGCCTCTCCAATTAATAGGAGAAGTAATCCCGATGCCATAGGATCAAGTCTTCCAGCAACACTTATTTTTTCCTCTGAGTACTGTGGAAATCTTTTCTTAAACTCAGTAATGATCATTAATGGCGTCATTGCTTCTGGTTTGTAGATTGAGACTACTTCATTCATAGGTAGCTATTGTACTGGGTGGTACGAGCTCTTGCAAATTCCTTACACCTTTTGTGGGTTCCTCACATTCTCAGCCTCTACACTACAAATAAGAAAAGGGGTGATAATATATGGTGATATCTGTCTCATTACCAGTAGTAGCTCAAAAAGAACAAACAGAAAAAAGTATAGAAATACGCGTTCCAAGTCTCACAGAGGGATTAAAGAAAAATAAAATAATTGGAGCATTTTATACTGTTCTATCAGCCCCGGTTAAATAATTATCCTCTTGCTAAAGGGGGGAAAAGTAGTATAGAGTATCTTCAATGCAAATATGTAAAATTGATGGTACTCTTCTCCAATTAACTCACTCTAAAAGAAACCCTCAGCAGCTCAAAAAGCAATATTATTATTCAGCCTATTTTCAGTGCCCGTTATGTAAACGGATTTATTTTGATGATAAATATAAAATTATTAATAATAATTATGATCTATTTACAGGAAAACATACATTAGACCTCTTTACCTTTGATGTTGAAATCTGGACGGATGGTGCTTCAAGTAATAACGGCCGTTCTAATGCAAAAGCAGCTTGGGCATTTGTGACCAATAAGTATGAAGAAGGTGGTTTGGTAGACGGTAAACAAACCAACAATAGAGGTGAAGCACTCGCTATTTATCATGCTCTCGTTTGGGCATCAAAAAAAGGATATAAGAAAATTCGACTTCATACTGATAGTCAGGTTACACTACATGGAATTGCCAAGCATCCAGACAAGGTAAAAGAAAATAGAGATATCTTCCAAAGGATTTATGATGTTGTAACAAAGAATAATCTCGATGTTACTTATCAAAAAGTCTTGGGACATTCAGGCGACATTAATAATGAAAAAGCTGACAAACTAGCTGTCAGGTTGACTCTTCAATAAAGTGCTATACTCCAAAGGTGAGAGAGGTAGAACCTTCTGGTAGTAATCCTTCACGGGCGACAAGACGTGAATTCATATTCGGCGGAATAGGCATAGCAGCTGGTGGAATTGCGGGTGGCTATGGTGTTAAAGATACATTATTTAAATTTGAAGGAGATGTACATAAAGTTGATACATATTTTTCAGAGCGAGGATTCCCAAACCACCAGATAACAAAGGATAGGCTTGAGGAGTTAAGTCCACGCAACTTCAATAATTTACTAGGGCAAGAACACAATATAGAAGTCAATATTGTCAATGATGACGAAATTCTGGCAGAAGTATTTTTTGATTCCTCAGACGAACTCATAAGTCTGGAAGTAAGCGATGGAAACAGCACCCCAGGTAGTCTCAGTGTAGTAGAGGTCGAATATAATGGCTTTGATTATGAAGTTCCTATTATTGGGACTGAGTTAAATAATAGTGGAAAACTTGATTTGGGAAGGATGCAAGATCAACAGTACCTTCGCTTAAAACGTACGACAGCGGGACAAAATACGTTTATTCCATCACATGGTATCTCTCTCTTCAGTATTAGCGGCGATCCTCTCTATCAAGCAATTGTGGAATGTGCTCCTATGATGGGAATGCGGCGGGATAACTTTCTTAAATTTTCTTACTCAACTAATCCTCAAGATGAAAGGATTGCTCTTACCAATGACATGCTTTTACATTATCCTGTTGAGATCCGTGAGAGTAATAAAGGTGATATAGCTCTTATTTATTGGGGTCTCTATTCTGCAGAGGATGGAGGTCGTGGTAGAAATCCGATTGGGCTTTATAATGACTTTGATCATCGAGTTTATGATGTAGATATCGTCCAAACAGCTATCCTAAATAGTGAATTTCAGCTTATCGAAACTGCTCACCAAGAAGATAATAAGAAGGGTTCACACCAGATGGTAGTTGATTTTCTCAGTAGAGAGGGTATTCCTCCCTTTGGGCAAGTTATTCACTCAGCTCCTAATCACGGATTAGTTGGAAGAGGACTCGAAATAGTAGATGGTCAGGAAATAAGAAAGGTATGGCAGCCTTTTCCTACAGTTGATTTGTTATTAAGCGATGAAGAGCGAAATGATATGTATTGGGGTGCACGTGTTGTTGCTCTTAAAGAGAATATTAGCGAAATTGATAGAGAACTTGCTCTCTTGGATATTGAACCACAGATATCCAACTTCTATGCACGATTTGAGTTAGAGGATAGAAAAAAATTTCTTCAGGAAAAATTAGATTTAGAAATTAAATAGGAAGAAGAAATATTTCTGTAAAAAAAGTATACTTGAGTAGATGCTCCTTTCTATCCTTATTGTTGCTATTACTTTACTCCTTCTTCTCTCTCTACTGTCGATGATTTGGCCCCCAGACAGTCCTTGGTCTCCTTGGTGGCGTACCAATGGAAAAACTGCGCGGGCTATGCTTAAGCTGGCTAATATTACAAAAAGTGATACAATCTATGATCTTGGTTGTGGTGATGGCACATTCCTTCTGACGGCTGCGAAGGTAGCGCATGCCCGGGGAGTTGGATTTGAGATTGATCCATCACGCGTCTTGATTGCAAAAATAAGAATCGTTTTAGGAGGAGTTAGCACACAGATACAAATAAAACGTAAGGATTTATTTTCTGAAGATATCTCAAATGCCAGTGTAGTTGTTGTCTATTTAGTACCAAAAACCCTAAAAAGATTAGAACCAAAATTTATTAAAGAACTCAAGCCTGGAACGAGAGTTATAAGCTACGTCTATCCAATTGATTATCTTCCCTTAGTTGGGAGAGATGATAAAAAACAAATTAATCTTTACGAAATTCCAGCCAAAGTTAGCAAGAAAAAACATTGATAGAATTAATAATTCCTTCTGATTGGAATGGAAATCTCTGAAGAAGATGACAATTCGTTAAAAGTAATTTTTTATCGACTGTTTCTGTTAGGATATCCTCTTTTATACCTGCCTCGGGATACCATGCACCAATAGTGAGAATACTACTGTGTTTTTTAATAGCGTCTTCAGTAAGTGAAGAAGCATTAAGATATCCCTTTCTAAAAATATTATCATTGGTATCTATAATTCCATTGAGAAGTGGAATTTTGCTTTTATATGAGATAGCCGGGGCTATTCCATTAACACCGTAAATAGTTGTAGATTTACTTTCCTTAAGTGTGCTTACAATTTGATCAATAGGGATAATCTGAAGACGATTGTAGCCGTTAAAGTATGAGACAAAATTGTAAAGAATAAAAATAATTGCGACAGTTGGGATCATAAAGCGATTGAGTGTTATCTTCTCTTCTAACTTTTTAAGAATAAAAGGAAAACTTAGAATAATAAAAGGAAGCGTTACATTAAGGTAAAGATAATAGACATCCTTGTAGAAAAAAAAGAAAAGTGTGCTTAATACTGCAAAGAAGGCAAAAAATGGCTTTTTTTTGAAAAGAATGAGAGATGAAAAGAGAAGAGTAACAAAAATAGAGTCATGTTGAATGAGAAAATAAATAACTCCTGTTTTACTTACTCCTTCAGAACGAGTTAATGAATAAGCAAATACATCTTGGAATAGAAAATGAGAAGCAAAGATAAGAGAAGGTAAAAGTATAATACCCGCTGTAAAACTTCCTCCAAGAATAAACTTAATAAGAGCTTTCCGGTCATAAAAAATATAAAAAAGGATGTAGCTAGCTAAAAGCGGTAATGAGTAAGCCTTAGTAAGAAGTGCAAGAGCAGTAAATATCCCAACCAAATAATAATTTTTTTTCGTGAAGAAAAAATAACTAATTACTCCAAATAATGCTGCTAAGAATACCCCGGACTGATGACTCGATGTAGAAAGAATCATGAATGAAAATACATAAAGAGAAAGTGTTGTAGTAGCGATAAGTTTTGAAGAACTTTCCTTTAAAACGAGGAAGTATATAAGTCCACTTGTAATAGTGATTTCAAGTACTGCGGTGAAATAATAAAAGATGAGACTGCCTCCTGATACTAGATAATAAAAACTGGCGACATAAGGAATAATAGGAAAATTAGTAAAGAAAATATCTTTGTAAAGAATTTTGCCAGAGAGTAATTCTTTTCCTGTTAGGAAATAAATATTCGTATCAGATAATCTTACCCCTAAATCTTGAACTTTGATAAAAATGAAAATAACTGCACAGAGAATAAAAGGGATAAAAAGTAGGAAGTTCTTTTTATACATATTATTTGCTCTCTAGCCCTTTGAGAAGAGTAAGAAATTGGGAATTTTCTTGGCCTAATTTCACTAAGTTAGTATGAACAAAATTCAATCCTTCTTTATTGTTTGTCTCTTTGTAGATTGAGTAGAGTTTTATGTACGATAAGTAAAAGCTAGGTGACATAAGGAGCGATTTTTTATATTCCTTTTCTGCATTTGTTATATCGTTAATACTTGCATAAGTATTGCCTAAATTATAGTGAGTCTCAGGGTATGCATCACCAATTCTTATTGCTTCCTGATATGTGCTAATTGCTTGCTTAGGTTGTCCTGATTCAGCATAAGCCATTGCTAGGTTATTGTAGGCTCTGGGACTTTGGACGTGGGAAAGGGTTTGGTTGTAAAAAATAATTGGATCATGCCATTCTCTATTACGGTTAATTGTTCGTAAACAAAGAAGGATGATGGCAATAAAAATAACTAAGCAAAGTATTTCTTGTAAAATCGGCCGAGATTTTTTATATATATAGAAAAAAAGATAAGAGAATAAAAGAAAAAAGCCTACAGAGGGAAAGTAAAGAAAATGTTCATAAAAAATTCCATTGATTGGTAAAATTCCACTTGTTGGAACAAAAGTGATGGCGATCCACAAAAAACTAAAAAGGATAATTGGCCATTTTTTTCTTTCCCATAATGCATAACAGAATAAAAGAGTAATTACCGCAATAGTAAAAAGAACTTGGATACTTGAAGAAGTCAAAACTTGAATACTTCCATCTCTTTCCATAAAAAGATTTTTCGGAAAAACAAGAAGTCCAAAGTATGTAGGAAGGAGATTGATAAACGTAATAAGTCTGACTAAAAGATGACTAGAATAAATATTAGCAGAGTTGTAAAAGTTTAATGTATTATTAAAATTAAGAACAGTAATTCTTAAAATAAAGTATGCACCCGCTATTAAAGCATAAGGTAGCATTTGAATTATTGAGTTGGTTATAGTTTTTCGAGAAAAAGATTTTTCGGAAAACAAAAAAACCAAAAAAATAAGACCGGGACTCATAAGTGCAATTTCTTTCGAAAGAAGGGATGCAATAAGTGTGATAAAAGAAAGAAGATAGTATTTTCTTTTACGAAATGTAATTAAAAAAAGCGTGAGGATAATAAAGAAAAAACTGAGCGGGTCTCCCCTTCCTGATGCATAAGCGACAGCTTCGGTTTGGATTGGGTGAATTAAGAAAAGAAGAGCAGTAAAAAACGCACATAGCTTATCATCAAAAAGTTTTTTAACTAAAAGAAAGAGAAATGCACCACCTAGAAAATGGATAAGAAGACTATCAAGGTGATAAATAAAACCACTGTCTCTAAAAAATTGATACTCTATACTAAAACCCGTAAATAATAAGGGGCGATAATAGTTACTTACTTGCCCTGATTCAGATGAAAGACTTTTTGAGATAAGCTGAGGAAGATCAAAATTAATTACAGCCTGATTATTATAAATAAATTGCTCATCGTCAAAAAACAGTCCATTACCTAACGTAATTCCATAACATACAATAACAAAGAGAAAAAGGAGAGAGAGAATATAAAAATTATTTAGTTGAGAAATTTTAGACAGAAGTTGAGCAAGCATAGGTCATTTTTTAATTCGTAGTAAGACCCATCGTAATTTGTCAGAAATTTTATAAAAGAAGTATAGAGGTTGACTCAAGATTAAATCGTAACTCCCTATAAATTCAATATGCTCTGGACGAAAACCTTGTTTAAATCGATGAAACCCATACCAAGGATCGAGTTGATCTGGATCAGATCCTAATGCTCCCCACAGATCAAATTTTTTGAGACCTAATCTTTTTCCAAATTTAATTGCTTCCCACATCATAAGGGTTGAAGCCATAGTTTCTCTATGCTCGTTGCTAGAGGCACCATATGGATAATAGAGTGAATCTTTAAAAACAAATACAATCCACGCAACTAGAATCTTCATGTTGTATGAAGCAATGAGTAGGTGTGAGGAAAGTTCATTGTACGGGCTTTTAGATTCATGCGGAAGTACTTCCCATTGAAGTTTGTGGTAATCACTTGTATGAGCATAAAACTTTTGTCTTTTGGTAGTTTCTTCAGTTATCTCAAGATAAGCCTTGAAAGCATCCTCAGTATTCCTTTCTGTGACATTAACATTATGTTTTTGTGCGACTCTAATGTTGTAACGAGTTTTCGAATGTAAGTTCTTAAGGAGATTTTCTTCAGATTGAGTTAAATCAAGGACAAATGTGTATTTGGTAAAGAGAGGATGTGCTGCTTTTTGTAATCCGAGACGGTATAAGTCTTTTTCATATTCTTCATTTTGTCTTATGTTAGGCTCTATCTGGATAAAGATACAATTATTTTTTTTACCAATCTCACGAAGAGTTTGGATGTAACTCTCATTTGGAATATGTCCTTTGGGAAGATACCCTATGTTCCATTTAGTCTTAGGGATTTTATGGAGCGTAAGAGTAAATCCATCTACTAGGCGTGAGTCTTCATAAAACCCTATTCGTATAACGTGGATTCCTTCTCTTTTGCGGAATTCTCCCCATTCATATGACTGTAAGGGGTGGTAAACAACTCGATTATAGGCAACTCTCTCTTCTTCTGTAATTTCTGCTACCTTCATTTATCTATTGTAGCAAACCCTCTATCGTGCTGCGAATTGATAGGTTTCATATAAGGTGTTAGACTGAGAAATATGGAAGCAGCCGATAATTCAATTTTTGTTGAGGAGAAGCTAACTTCTGCTAGTTCAGCCTTACGAGAATTAGATTCTTATTGGGATGAAGTTGAAAAGATGCCTGTTCCGGATACGATTCCTCCTATAGATCTCAATGAATTTTCAGAGAATCATCGAGCTGATATGTTCAACTTAGCAAAAAATGCGTGGGAAGAATCGTACGATCCCGCATTGCTTATTCCTAAATTACGTCGTGACGAAACAGGCTCTGATCAACGGAAGGAACTGAAAGATTTAAGGAAGCACGGTCTTGTCCTTCGCGCAGCATATAGGAGCTTGGATGGGCGTCATCTTGCACCAAGAAATCACTGGTTATTTTTAAAGTTATTAGGTGAGTTAAATGACGGTTATTATTCTCCTCAGAGGCAAGAGTCAAAAGAGAGGCTAGCGGAATTCGTAGAAAAAAATTATATGTCACTTGATGAGTTAGATTTCTTTCCAGCGACAGATAAATCTTTCCAAGATAATTACAGGAAGGATTTATCTGTTGTCGATGATTTTAATAATAAAGAGGTTTTACCGGCACGTGACTTCCATTCAATGAGAAAATTACTAAGAAATACCATGAATATGTTTCGTCTTTCAGGGACGCTCACTAATGATCCTCTGATGACACAACGAGCACGTTACATGCAGGATCTTAATGAGATATTGGGTAACAAGCAGGATCAGCTTGTCCAGCAGGATATAGCAGGAGAGCTTGCATATGGGGATGCAGTTGTTGCGATTCCTACGTCTGAGAAAGCGAGAATTCAAGGATTTGTTCACGCAAATAGGAATAGTTAGAAGAGGTCGGATTCTCCAGTAATAATACTTCGATTGACGTTGTGTTCGATGACATGCTCTGGAAGTTCTATAAGGAAGCGAGAAATTGTATTAGTGGCTCTCTGTCCAAAAAATAGTCTTCTTCTGGCATGTGTTAAAAAAAGCTTTTCTTTTGCTCTGGTCATTCCGACATAGCAAAGTCTTCTTTCTTCTTCTAATTCTTGCTTATCCATAAGAGCGCGTGAATGAGGGAACAGACCTTCTTCCATACCAATCATAAATACGACTGGGAATTCCAAACCCTTGGCAGCGTGAAGAGTCATCAGTGTTACGGCATTTTTAAATTGTTTTTCTTTAGGACCTGAAGAATATTCCTGTTCAACTAATGCAACATTTTCTAAGAACTCTGTCATATTAGGATAATTAATCGCAACAGATCGTAACTCTTTAATATTTTCTAACCTTGCTCTCTCCTCCTCATTGTGTTCATCATACATTTCTAGGTATTGTGTCGCTTCGAGAACGCTATCTAATAATTCAATGGTTGGAACATCCTCGGTATCTGGATGCTTATCTAGATATTGTAAAAATCGTTCAAGTCGTGCTTTTCCTAATTTTTCAATTCTTTTAAGAGCTATTGTTTCTTTTGGATTTGCAGTATGCCGGAGATAGGAAAGGACATCTTTAATTTCTTTTCTTTCGTAGAATCTTGTTCCGCCAATGAGTGTATAAGGAATACTGTGATGCAAAAATGCTTCTTCAACAACACGTGATTGTGCATTCGTTCGATAAAGTACAGCTACATCGCTTAACTTACTCACACCAAGACTGATGATTGTTCTAATGATAAAATCTGCTTCATCCTGTTCGCTTGTTGCTTCATAGATTTCTAAGGCCTCTCCGCTTGGATTCTCAGTCCATAATTTAAGAACAGGGTGTGAGGTATTCTTTGAGATCACAGTAGAGGCGGCATCCAAGATTTTTTGTGTTGAACGATAGTTCTGGGAAAGAGAAAATGTCTTTGTGTCTTTAAAGTCATTGGTAAATTTAATAAGATTTCGATAATCAGCTCCCCGCCAACTGTAGATACTCTGTGAGAAATCTCCTACCACGCAAATATTCTTATATTTTTCCGCCAATAATTTACTTAAGACATACTGAGCTCTATTGGTATCTTGGTACTCATCAACGAGTATGTAGCGAAAACGGTTTTGATACTTCTCTAAGATTTCAGGATTTTGTTTAAACAGTTTTACTGTTTGGAGAATGAGGTCATCAAAATCTAGCGCATCATTTTCTTTTAATATCTTTTGATAAAGAGGATAGATTTTTGCAACAGTTTGTTGAAAGATTCCTCTAGCAAAAGTACTATACTCATCGTCATAAATTAATTCGTTTTTCGCTCCAGAGATAGTTGCTAAGACAGATGCAGGTTTGAAGTCTTTAGGAGATATGAGTAATTTGTGCATTGCTTCCTTGATTACTTCCAGTTGATCATTGTCATCATAAATAACAAACCGGCGGGAAATACCTAAGTGTTCTCCATCAAATCGCAAAATTCGTGCACAAAGAGAATGAAATGTCGCAACAAATGGTTGTCCAGTGGGAGCGCCATCATTAAGAAGAGAAAAAAAATTTTGCATTCGTTCTTTCATTTCTCCTGCAGATTTATTAGTAAACGTTACCATGAGAATCTCTTCAGGCGTTATTCCCTTTTCCAAAATAAGATACATTACTTTGTACGTAAGAACTCGTGTCTTTCCTGAGCCAGCTCCAGCTAAAATTATCATTGGCCCATCAGTGTTGAGGACGGCTTTTTTCTGTTCAGGATTTAGGTCATTGAGAAGTGTATGGTCCATAAACTATCATGGGAGAGATAGGATTTGCGTAAAATCCATTGTATCACATGAAAAAGCTTTTTCTGGTTGGGAATTGGAAGTCCCACAAGACAATACAAGAGGCTCATACGTTTATGATCTCTTTTTTAAATAGTTCTTTTATAGAGTGGCTTCATACGAATGCGAAAAGTAAAGACACATCTAAAAAAGTCATCATTTGTCCTCCTACTCTTCTTATTCCAGAGTTAGCAAAGATGATAGAGCACCTTCAAGTAAAAATTCCAATTGCTTTAGGGGCACAGGACATATCACCTTTTCCTGTAGGGTCTCATACAGGCGAGGTATCGGCTTCAGAGCTTGCAGGTTTGGCAAACTATGTCATAGTTGGTCACTCAGAAAGACGGAAAGAGTTTGGAGAAAGCGATGAACTCGTTTTTCAGAAAGCAAAAGAAGCCAAAAAATCTGGTTTGGAACCAATCTTTTGTGTTCAAGGAAAAGACACACCTGTTCCTGATGATATTAAAATAGTTGCATATGAACCCATTGATGCAATAGGATCGGGTCACCCTGATGACCCTAACCATGTGGAGAGTGTAGTGACATTTTTTAAAGAGAAAAAAAATATTCCTTTTGTTTTGTATGGGGGAAGTGTGACTTCCGATAATGTCTTTTCTTACACAGGAAAACCTCTCATAGATGGAGTCCTCGTAGGCGGAGCAAGCTTAGATCCGATGTCATTTTCTGAAATTATCCAAAGGGCATAATCTTTGCTATAATCAAAAAATCCACTATGCCCCAACGCCGAAAGAAACCATTGCAAAGGCTGATACTGCTTATTTTAGGAGTAATTGTACTGGGAATTGGCATCAAAATACTCCTAGCCATTGTTAATTATGCTCCTGTTGCCTATCAGGTAGCTTTCGATAAGAATATTGACCTAAAAAAGACCCAGGATCAGAGAGTTAATATCCTCCTCTTAGGAATAGGTGGAGGAAGCCATGAGGGTCCTAATCTTACCGACACCATTATTTTTGCGAGTATTGATCCGAAAAATAAGAAAGTTACTATGGTTACTCTCCCACGTGATTTATGGATTCCAGATCTTGATGCAAAGATTAACTACGCATATGCATCTGGTGAGGCAGGAAAGAAGAACAAAGGACTTATGCTTGCAAAAGCCGCAGTTGGTAAGATTCTAGGACAAAAGATTGATTATGGCTTCCGAATTGACTTTAACGGATTTATCAAAGCAGTAGATCGAATGGGTGGATTGGATATCGATGTAGAGCGTTCATTTGATGACTATGCGTATCCGTTAAGTGGAAAGGAAGATGATTTATGTGGAGTCTCTGAAGAGTCAGTTGCCAGTATGTCCGCTCAGATTGCCTCAGGCAGTGCAACAGAATTTGATCTGTTCCCTTGTCGCTATGAGCATCTTCATTTTGATAAGGGAGTCCAGCATATGGATGGCGATACAGCTCTTAAGTATGTAAGGTCTCGTCACGCTCTGGGGCCTGAAGGATCAGATTTTGCTCGATCTCAGCGACAAGAAAGAGTTATAAATGCCTTTAAGGAGAAGGTGTTCTCAGCCGGAACTTTACTTAATCCTATAACGCTTGTTAGCCTGTATGATACTTTTCAAGCAAGTATAGATACTGACATCCAGAAAAACGAATATGACGACTTTGTAAAACTTGCCCAAAAGATGAAAGGGTCAACGACTAAGAATTATGTGATTGACACTGGAGATGAAAGTGTAGATCGGCCAGATCTTCTCGTTAATCCTCCATTATCACCTGATCGATATGGTGGAGCGTGGGTTTTAGTACCTAAAGCAGGCCCAAGTAACTACGGAGAGATTCAATCGTACGTTAAATGTTTGGTTGAAAATATCGGTTGTCCAATAACGCCAACCCCATCCAAATTTATCAGCAAATAACCTAAAATAGCTGATAAATTTTCGTTGTTCCGTTTTCAAAGACAACTTTACCAAGTATTTTGAATTTCTCCTCATTGAGAGTATATTTTTCTCTTTCTAATTCCCCTACAAATACATATTGGACTTGGTACTTTTGCAGAAGAGACTTTGTCTCTGCAAGGTCTGTTGATTCATAAAGCGTTTTTATCTCATCTATTCGGGGAGCAGGAATATCATATGTTCCTCGCCACAACCACTCATGTACAGTCCAGCCAAGAACAGTTGGTAAGCCAGTATTACTTGAAACTCTTGCATAATCTGTATATGAATCTCCTTGAGCCTCAAGAATTACAGGTTGACCTTTCACATTCTTATTAAGCCATGCAATTGCTTTAGCATCGTTTGGATATTTCGTGTCTAAGTATTTTGTTCCATTCAGGCCA